>JAPLPC010000078.1 GCA_026400425.1 Hyphomicrobiales bacterium
GCTTCTGGATTGCCGCGTCGCTTCGCTCCTCGCAATGACGGCTGATAGTTGAGCGTTTCACCGGAACGGACGGATGATCTTATGACTGCGCACAATCCCACTGACGGCCGTGATGATCCCTATCTCTGGCTCGAGGACATCGAAGGCGACAAGGCGGTCAGTTGGGTCGATGCTCAGAATGCGCGCACCGACGGTTTCCTCGTCGATGACAGCTACAAGCGCGACTTCGATGCGGTGCTGAAAATTCTCGATGCCGACGATCGGATTCCGTTCGTCAGCAAATCCGGCGACCACCTGTATAATTTCTGGAAGGACGCGCAGCATCCGCGCGGGCTGTGGCGACGGACGACGCTGGAGAGCTACAGAACCGACAAGCCCGACTGGGACGTGCTGCTCGACATCGACGCACTGAACAAGGCCGAGGGCATCGCCTGGGCGTTTGCCGGCGCCGCGCGCTCGCCCGACAAATCGCGAGCACTGGTGAGCCTGTCGTTCAACGGGACCGATGCCATCGAGGTGCGTGAGTTCGACATCGCGACGAAGAGCTTCGTCGCAGACGGGTTCGTTATCCCGAAAGCCAAGACGCAGGCGAGCTGGGTCGGTCAGGACACGTTGCTGCTCGGCAGCGCGCAGACGTCCGACGACAGCACCGAGGCCGGCTACACGCGCACGGTGCGCCGGTGGTCGCGCGGCACGCCGCTCACGCAGGCCGAAACCGTGTTCGAGGTCGAGAAGCAGGACGTCGCCGCATGGTTCGGCGTCAACCGCCGGCCCGGCCATGAAGGCGTGATGTTTTGGCGCGCGCTGGATTTCACACGCTCGCATATTTTCATCGAGCGCAAGCATGGTCCGCATGCCGGCCTGCGCCTGCGTCTCGACCTGCCGGAAGAAGTCGATCTCTCCGCCGAGGCCGAGCGTCTGCTGATCAGCCCGAAGCAGGATTGGACCGTGGGCGATCTCACCATCCCGACCGGCGCCCTGGCGGTGATCGATCTCGATCGTTTTCTGTCCGGCGCGCGCGACTTCGACGTGGTGTTCACGCCGTCGCCGACCCGCGCCTTGCAATCGTGGTCGGACACGCGGCACGGCATTCTGCTCGAGATCCTCGACAATGTGCGCGGCCGGCTGGTGTTGTTGCAGCGGAGTGAAGCCGGATGGACGGAGACGCCGTTGCCGGGGCTGCCCGACAACGCGACGATCGCGGCGCAGAGTTTCGGCGGCGAGGACGACCCTGAACTGGCCACCGAGATGCTGCTGACGATAACCGGCTTCAACCAGCCGACCAGCACGGGGCTGTGGAACGGCCACGGCGCCCCCGCACCGCTGAAGAGCGCACCGGTGAATTTCGATCCGACGGGAATCGAAGTGAAGCAGTCTCATGCCGTGGCCGCGGACGGCACCAACATCCCCTACTTCCTGATCGGCAAGAACCTGTCGGCAGGCGGACCGCCGCGGCCGACGGTGCTGTATGGCTATGGTGGGTTCGAAATATCGATGACCCCGGCCTATATGGCAATCGCCGGCAAGCTGTGGCTCGAACACGGCCACGTCTATGCGATCGCCAATATCCGCGGCGGTGGCGAGTTCGGCCCCGCCTGGCATCTCGCCTCGCGCAAAGCCACCAAGCATGTCGCCCATGACGACTTCGCCGCGGTAGCGCGTGATCTCGCGACATCCGGCATCACCAGCGCGCGCAGGCTCGCCTGCCATGGCGGCAGCA
>JAPLPC010000357.1 GCA_026400425.1 Hyphomicrobiales bacterium
GGCCTATGAGCCACGTGTGATCGGCGATCTCGCCGGCACGACGCCGATCTTCAACTGGCTGCTCTGGGGTTACGGTGTCCCGGCCGCCTCGTTCTGGGGCGCCAGTGTGTTGATGCGCCGCCGTGGCGACGACGCGCCGCTGCGGATGGTGGAATCCGCCGCGATCCTGTTCACGGTGTTGCTGGTGTTTCTGGAGATCCGGCACTACGTCAATGGCTGCAACGTCTATCGTGCCAGTTCCGGTCTCACCGAGATCGCGCTGCAGGTCTGCACGTCGCTGGCGATGGCCATCGGCCTCGAGCGCCTGCGTGTGCGCAGCGAAAGTATCGTCCACAATGTCGGCGCGGTGCTCCTGACGGTCTATGCCGGGCTCGCGACACTGGGGGGCTTGCTGTTCATCGCCAATCCGAACATCTGGCGTATCGATGTCGGCGGCGCGGTCTTCAATCTGCTGTTGCTCGGCTATGCGCTGCCGGCGATCCTCGCGCTGCTGCTGTCCTATGCCGTCGCCGGTCGCCGCAGACCGGCCTATACCAACACGATTGCGTCAGGGGCCCTGGTGCTGGCGTTGACCTTTGTGACCTTCGAGATCCGGCGCATCTATCACGGCCCGATCTTCTACAACACGCGGGTGCTTGATGCCGAGCAATATACCCTGTCGATCGCCTGGCTGATCTTCGGCGTCGCGCTACTCGCTGCCGGCCTCATCTTCTCCTCGCAACGCGCGCGGCTGGCCTCGGCGGTGGTCATCGGCTTGACCGTGCTGAAGGCGTTCCTGATCGATATGTCGTCGCTGACCGGAGTCTGGCGTGCACTGTCCTTCATGTGCCTCGGCCTCGTGCTGGTGGCGATCGGCTATCTTTATCAGCGCATCCTGTTCTCGCGAAAAAAAGCAAACGAGGTTCGTTCCGAGATTGCGGGAACTTAATCCAACATCACAAATTTGTTGGGCGTGACGATGATGCTTCAATACGACAATTGAGCGTCCATCTGTTGTTTCGATCGTCACCGCGGCTACGATCCTCGCCGCAACGTCCCCATCGATTTGGAGCCTCCTGATGTCGAAGACCGTCGCCGATGATCTCGTCCAAGTCCTCGAAACGATCGGCGTGCAGCAGATCTTCGGCCTGATCGCCGACTCGCTGAATCCGCTCGCGGACTCAGTCCGGCGCAGCAAGATCGAATGGGTGGGCGTGCGCCACGAGGAAGGCGCCGCCCTTGCCGCTGCCGGGCAGGCCAAGCTCACCGGCAAGCTCGGCGTCTGCGCGGGCTCGACGGGGCCGGGCAGCACGCATCTGGTTGCCGGGCTTTATGAGGCCGCACGCGATCATGCGCCGGTGTTGGCATTGTCCGGCGACATGGCGCGCGCCATGAAGGGATCCGATTTCTTCCAGACGACCGAACCCGACCTGCTGTTTCGCGACGTCGCGCTCTACACGCAGACCGTGACAGCTGCGGCGCAGGCACCGCGCGTGTTTCACGAAGCGATCGCCGCCGCCTATGCGGGCCCGGGCGTCGCGCATCTGACGCTCCCGATGGATGTGCTGTCGCTGAAAGCCGAGGTGCCGACTTCCAGCCTCGCGACCCTGATCCCGCGCGGCGAGATTCTACCCAGTGAGGCCGCCATCGAAGAAGCGGCGCGCCGGATCGACGAAGCGGACAATGTCGTCATCATGTGTGGCCACGGCGCGCTCGGCACCGCCGAATTGTTGCGAGCCCTTTCCGACAAGCTGAAGGCACCGCTGGTTCATACGGTGCGCGGCAAGGAGATCATGCCATTCGAGGATCCCCGCTGGATGGGCGGGCTTGGCATGATCGGCACCAAGCCGGTCTA
>JAPLPC010000528.1:0-3143 GCA_026400425.1 Hyphomicrobiales bacterium
GCGAGTTCGGTCTGCACGATGGCTGTGGGGATGACAGCTATTCCAAGACCTTCGATCGCCATGTGAATGACGGTCGCCAGCGACGCGCTGGCATGCAGACGGATCGGCGGCAGAGCGGGCTTGTTGAACAGCGAGCGCACAATCTCGTAAGGCCGCGTCTTGCGCGGGAAGGTGATGATCGGATGCTTCGCCAGATCCTCGACGGACAGTGTGTCGTCGCCAAGACCGAGCGCCGGGCTGGCGAGAAATCCGATCTCGTAGTCGCACAAGACCTTGTTCTGAACGTCCGAGGCGGCCAGCGGTCCCACCACGAACGCCAGTTCGATCTCCTGCGCGAGCAAGCGCGCGCGCAGGTTCGGCGTGATATCGACCTCGATCTCCAGCGACAGGTTCGGATAGGCGGCATTGACCTCCTTGATCAGCTTGGACAGCCAGGTGTGCACGATGGTTTCGGCGACGCCGAGCCTGAGCACGCCGCGCATGGCCGAGCGATCGCCGACGGCCGCCAACATTTCCGAACGCAGTCCGATCAGCTTCTCGGCATAGACCAGCATCTGCCGGCCGGCCGGGGTGGGGGAGGCGACGCGCCGATCACGCTGCAGCAGGCGGACGCCAAGTTCGTGTTCGAGCTGCGCGATGCGCTGGGAAATGGCCGGCTGGGTCGTGTTCAGTTTCTGGGCTGCACCGCGAAAGCTCCCGAGATTGACCACCCAGAGAAAGGTCTCCAGTCCCTTGAAGTCCGCCATGGCGCAAAAGATCCAATTGTATAAATCCGATTTATCGGATGCGATCAAAAAACACGATTAGACATTATGTTAGCGCTGTGTCCCACTATGGTCGAGGTCAAAACTCAGGCACGGTGATAATTGAGGCAGGGCGCGATGACCAGTCTGGCCAAGCTAGATCGTGAGGATGTGACTGCCGGCGATTTGCTGAGCGCCGTCGCCCGCCGCGCCTATCGCGCCGGCAAATATGCCAGCACCGCCGGCGTTGCTCCCGGCTTCGTGCAAGGCAATCTCGTCGTCCTGCCGGAAACGCAGGCTTCCGCCTTTCACCGTTTCTGCCAGCTCAATCCGAAGCCGTGCCCGATCATCGGCATGTCGGATGTCGGCGATCCCCGCATTCCCGCACTCGGGCTCGACCTCGATATCCGCACCGACATTCCGCAATATGTCGTGTGGAAGGATGGCGAAGCCATCGACCGCCCGTACGAGGTGAACAAGTACTGGCGCGATGATCTGGTCTCGTTCGTGATCGGCTGCTCCTATTCATTCGAGGAGCCGATGATGGCCGACGATCTGCCGATCCGTCACATCGAGCAGAATACGCTGGTGCCGATGTATCGCACCAACATCGCCTGCAGACCGGCCGGGCCATTCGCGGGGCCGATGGTGGTATCGATGCGCCCGCTGAAGCCGGCGGATGCGATCCGCGCCGTGCAGATCACCTCGCGCTTTCCCTCAGTGCATGGTGCGCCGGTGCATCTCGGCCTGCCGCAATCGATCGGCATCACGGATATCCGCAAGCCGGATTACGGCGACGCCGTTCATATCAACGACGACGAGATCCCCGTGTTCTGGGCGTGTGGCGTCACTCCGCAGGCGGTCATTGCAGCCGCGAAGGTGCCGTTTGCGATCACGCATGCGCCCGGTGTCATGCTCATCACCGACCTGAAGAATAAGCAATTGGCTGTTTTATAAGAAGCAGCTTGCCGATCTTTCGCGCTTTACCGTACCCTCGATTAGTTTCATCGATAGCCGCCAGTCACAAAGGACAACGACATGACGATTTCTCGCCGAAACGTTCTGCTTGGAGGCGCTGCCTCTGCTGCGCTGCTGCCGATGGTGAAGCCTGCTCGGGCACAGGCCAAGGAAGTCGTGATCGGCGTGATCTATCCGCTGTCGGGCGCAAGCGCACAGATCGGTGTCGATGCGCAGAAGGCGTTCGAGACCGCAGCCGACATCATCAACAAGAACTACGATTTCGATCTGCCGATGGCGAAGGGCGAGGGCTTTTCGGGGCTCGGCGGCGCCAAGCTGCGTCTCGTGTTCGCCGACCATCAGGCTGATCCGCAGAAGGGCCGCGCCGAAGCCGAGCGCCTGATCACGCAGGAAAAGGTGTCGGCCATCGTCGGCACCTATCAGAGCGCCGTTGCCGTCACCGTCAGCCAGATTTGCGAGCGTTACCAGATCCCATTCATCTCGGCCGACAATTCCTCGCCGAGCCTGCATCGCCGCGGTTTGAAGTTCTATTTCCGCGCCGCGCCGCATGACGAGATGTTCTCGACCGCGATGTTCGATTTCTTCGATGCGCAGAAGAAGAAGGGTCAGAAGATCGAGACTCTGGCGCTGTTCCACGAAGACACCATCTTCGGCACCGACTCGGCCAATGCGCAGCTCAAGCTTGCCGCCGATCGCGGCTACAAGATCGTCGCCGATATCAAGTATCGCGCCAACTCGCCGTCACTCACTGCCGAAGTGCAGCAGCTCAAGGCGGCCAATGCCGACGTGCTGATGCCGTCGAGCTACACCACCGACGGGATCCTGCTGATCAAGACCATGGGCGAGCTCGGCTACAAGGCCAAGAACATCGTGGCGCAGGATGCAGGATTCTCGGAGAAGGCGCTGTATGACGCCGTTGGCGACAAGATCCCGGGCGTGATTTCCCGCGGCTCGTTCTCGCTCGATCTCGCCGCCAAGCGTCCGATGGTCGGCAAGATCAACGACATGTTCAAGGAAAAGTCGGGCAAGGACTTCAACGACTACTCGTCACGCCAGTTCATGGGGCTGATCGTGATGGCCGACGCCATCAATCGCGCCAAGTCCACCGATGGCGAGAAGATCCGCGAAGCGCTGGTCGCCACCGACATGCCGGGCGAGCAGACCATCATGCCCTGGGCCAAGGTCAAGTTCGACGAAATGGGCCAGAACAACAACGCCGACCCGGTGCTGCTGCAATATAACGGCGGCAAGTTCGTCACCATCTTCCCGCCGCAAGGTGCGGTGGCCGAGGCCGTCTGGCCGATGCCGTAAGGGATAGGTCATCCCATCCATCGTCATTGCGAGCGCAGCGAAGCAATCCAGCTCTTTCTGCGCTCGTGGCCTTCTGGATTGCTTCGTCGCTGCGCTCCTCGCAATGACGAC
>JAPLPC010000528.1:3175-8341 GCA_026400425.1 Hyphomicrobiales bacterium
GAGCAGTGCCTTTGACCGCCGCGACCATCATTCAGAGCCTGGCCAGCGGTTTGCTGATGGGGCTGCTCTACGGCCTGCTTGCGGTCGGCCTCGCGCTGATCTTCGGGTTGATGGACGTCACCAACTTCGCCCATGGCGAATTCCTGATGTTGGCGATGTATCTCACTTTCTTCCTGTTCATGTTCTGGGCGGTGGATCCGCTGCTGTCGATCCCGCTGGTCGCGGCCGGCATGTTCGTGTTCGGTGCGGTGATCTATTTGATCATCATTCGTTTTGCGATGCGCGCCAAAGCCAATATCGGCATGGTGCAGATCTTCGCCACCTTCGGCCTCGCCATCCTGATGCGTGGTCTGGCGCAATTCTTCTTCACCCCGGACTATCGCAGCATTCCAAATTCGATCCTGGGCGGCAAGACGATCTCGATCGCCGGCGTGTTCCTGCCGGTGCCGCAACTGGTCGGCGCGCTGATCTCGATCGCCGCCTTCGGTGCGCTGTACTTCTTCATGAAAAAAACCGATTTCGGCCGCGCGCTGGAAGCGACGCGCGAAGACGCCGGCGCCGTGGCGCTGGTCGGCATCGACAAGAACAAAGTGTTCGCGCTCGGCTGGGGCCTAGGCTCGGCATTGATCGGCCTGGCCGGCGGCGTGATGGCGATCTTCTTCTACATCTATCCAGATGTCGGCGCCTCGTTCGCGCTGATCGCCTATGTCACCGTGGCGCTCGGCGGTTTCGGTAGCGTGTTCGGTGCGTTCGCGGGCGGCATCATCGTCGGACTGGTGGAGGCGACCACCGCCATGATCCTGCCGCCGTCGCTCAAATCGGTCGGCATCTATGCCGTCTATCTCCTTGTGGTCTTCATTCGCCCGCGCGGCCTGTTCGGATCGATCTGATGGACAGCTTCACCCAACGCCGTCGCCGCGACCTTATCCTCGCCGCCATTCTCGCGGCCATCGCCGCCTGCGTGCCGTTCTTCGTCAAGGACGTCTATGTCCAGAACATCATGGTTCTGACCCTGATGTATGCGGCGCTGTCGCAGGCCTGGAACATTCTCGGCGGCTATTGCGGCCAGATCTCGCTCGGCCACGCGCTGTATTTCGGTCTCGGCGCCTACACGACGGCGCTGCTATTCACCAAATTCGGCGTCCTGCCCTGGTTCGGCATGCTGGCCGGCGGCGCGATCTCGTCGGTGATCGCATTGGCGCTCGGCTATCCCACCTTCCGTCTGCGCGGCCACTACTTCGTCATCGCCACCATCGTGATCGCCGAAATCGGCTTCCTGCTGTTCCACAACTGGGACTATGCCGGCGCCGCACTCGGCATCGACATCCCCGTCCGCGGTGACAGCTGGGCCAAGTTCCAGTTCACCCGCAGCAAGCTTCCGTTCTATTACTTCGCTCTCGTCTTCTGCTGCGTCGCCTGGTTCATCACCTGGTGGCTGGAAGACTCCAAATGGGGCTTCTGGTGGCGCGCTGTGAAGGACAATCCCGATGCCGCCGAAAGCCTTGGCGTCGTCGTGTTCAATTCCAAAATGGGCGCTGCCGCCGTGTCGGCGTTCCTGACTGCGATCGGTGGCGCGTTCTACGCGCAGTTCGTCTCCTATATCGATCCGGAAAGCGTGATGACGTTCCAGTTTTCGCTGCTGATGGCACTGCCGGCGGTGCTCGGCGGCATCGGCACGCTGTGGGGGCCGGTGCTCGGCGCCGTCATCCTGATTCCGATGACCGAACTGACGCGCTCCTTCATCGGCGGCTCCGGCCGCGGCGTCGATCTGATTCTCTATGGCGCTGTGATCGTCTTGATCTCGCTGGCGCGGCCCGACGGCGTGATCGGCCTGTTCTCACGCCGACCGGCTTCGAAGGGAGTGCCGCAATGAGCGCGCCGCTTCTCGAAACACGCGGCGTCTGGCAGCGCTTCGGTGGCCTGATCGCCAATAGCGACGTGTCGATCTCGGTCGGCGCCGGTGAGATCGTCGGCCTGATCGGCCCCAACGGCGCCGGCAAGTCGACGCTGTTCAACCTGATCGCCGGCGTGTTGCCGCCCACGCAAGGCACGATCTGGTTCAACGGCCAAGACGTCACGCAATTGCCGGCCGCAGAACGCTGCGCGCTTGGTGTCGCGCGGACGTTTCAGGTGGTGAAGAGCTTCGAGACGATGACCGTGATCGACAATGTCATCGTCGGTGCGCTGATCCGCAACGACAAGATGAAGGATGCGCGCCGCAAGGCTTACGAAGTTCTGGAGTTTTGTGGTCTTGCGCCGCGTGCCGACAAGCTGGCGCGCGATCTGATCCCGTCCGAGAAGCGCCGCCTCGAAGTCGCGCGTGCACTTGCCACCGAGCCCAAGCTCCTGATGCTCGACGAATGTCTCACCGGTCTCACGCCGCTCGAGGCGCAGTCCGGCGTCGCCCTGGTGCGCAAGGTGCGCGACACCGGCGTCACCGTGCTGATGGTCGAGCATGTGATGGAAATCGTGATGCCACTCGTCGATCGCGCCATCGTGCTCAATCTCGGCAAGAAGCTCGTCGAGGGCAAACCCGCGGATGTCGTCCGGCATCCTGAAGTCATCAGTGCATATCTCGGGGATCGCCATGCTGTCGGTGCGTGACGTCACCACCGCCTATCAGGGCCTGGTCGCGATTTCGGATGTGACGATCGATGTCGCCAAGGGCGAGATCGTCGCCGTCTGCGGCGCCAATGGCGCCGGCAAGTCGACGCTGATCAAGTCCATCGCCGGCGCCGAGCGTCCGCGTTCCGGCACCGTCACTTTCGACGGCGAACAGATCAACGGCATCGCGCAGCATCTGATCACCGCGCGCGGCATCGCCTATGTGCCGGAAAATCGCCGGCTGTTTCCGCGGCTGTCGGTCGGCGACAATCTCCGCCTCGGCAGCTACATGTATCGCGGCAAGCCGGATCGCGACGAGCCGCTGAAACTGGTGTTCGATCTGTTTCCGCGGCTGTCGGAGCGCCTCGAGCAGCGCGCCGAAACGCTGTCGGGCGGCGAGCAGCAGATGCTGGCGATCAGCCGCGCTTTGATGACGCGTCCGCGCCTCCTGATGCTCGACGAGCCGTCGCAGGGCATCATGCCGAAGCTGGTCGATGAGATCCTGCAGGCGGTGAAGAAGATCCGCGATCTCGGCATGACCGTACTGATCGTCGAACAGCGCATGGCCGAAGTGCTGGAGATCGCCGACCGCGCCTACATCCTGCAGACCGGCCGCGTCCAGATCCAAGGCAAGGCCTCCGACATCGCGACCAATCCGGACGTACGGAAGGCGTATCTGGGGCTTTGAAGCCCAGCCTCGCTCCCCTCAGCCGTCATTGCGAGGAGCGAAGCGACGCGGCAATCCAGTTCTTTATGGCAGCGGAAAAGACTGGATTGCTTCGTCGCAAGGGCTCCTCACAATGACGGCAGATAAGTCACTGTCAGTGCCCGTGCCCATCTTGCTCCGGCAGCGTGCGCCCGAACACCTGCACGAGATCTTTCACCTGCTCCGGCGATAAATAGCGTGGGTTCAGGCCGCGCAGCAGCAGATGCAGCCTGGCCGTCTCCTCCAGTTCCTCCATCGCATAGACCGCCGCTTCAAGGTTGTCGCCGGCCACCACCGGGCCGTGATTGGCGAGCAGCACCGACGCGTATTTTCCGGCCAGTCCCTTGATCGCATCGGCCACTGCGGGATCGCCCGGCCGGTAATAGGGCAGCACCGCTGTGGCGCCGCATTTCATTACATAATACGGTGTCATCGGCGGCAGTGCCGCGCGCGGGTCGATGTCCGGCAGCATCGAGATCGCCACCGCATGCGTCGAATGCAGATGGACGACTGCGCCGGCACTGCTGCGGGTGTCGTAGATGGCCGTGTGCAACGGCACTTCCTTGGTCGGCTTGTCGCCGGAGATCAAACGGCCGCTGCTGTCGAGCCGCGACAGTTTTGCCGGATCGAGCCAGCCCAGCGAGGCATTGGTCGGCGTCACCAGCCAGCCGCCGTCGTCGCAGCGCACGCTGATATTGCCGGACGAGCCCGGCGTCAGCCCACGGTCGAACAGCGAGCGACCGAGACGGCAGATGTCGTCACGCAGCGTTGTTTCGCTCACCACATTTTCTCCGGCATATTCTCCCGATCGCGTTGTCCCACGCTTTTGCAGCATGGCCAAGCCGTGTTACCGAGAACCAAGGCCGCGCCACAGCGGCCAGTGAGGAAGCCGAAGGATACCGCCATGCAAGCCGCCACGAAACCGCGCGTCGCCGTCATCGGTCTCGGATCGATGGGCTATGGCATGGCGCAATCGCTGCGCAACGCCGGCTTCGACGTCACCGGCTGCGGCGCCGCAACACCGGCCGAAGCCGCCGCCCGAGCCGATATCGTCGTCAGCGTCGTCGTCAATGCCGCCCAGACCGAAACCATCCTGTTCGGCGACGGCGGCGTCGCCGAGACGCTGGCACCCGGTGCCGTGTTCGTCTCGTCAGCGACGATGGATCCCGATGTCGCCCGCCGCCTTGCGCAAAAGCTCGAAGCCACCGGTCGGCATTATCTCGATGCCCCGATCTCCGGCGGCGCGCAGCGCGCGGCACAGGGCGAACTGACGATCCTGGCCTCCGGCAGTGCAGCCGCCTTCGCCAGGGCGCGACCGGCGCTCGATGCGATGGCGGCTAAACTCTACGAACTCGGCGACGCTGCGGGGCAGGGCGCCGCCTTCAAGATGATCAACCAGTTGCTGGCAGGCGTGCATATCGCCGCGGCGTCCGAAGCGATCGCCTTCGCGGCCAAACAGGGCCTCGACATCCGCAAGGTCTATGAGGTGATCACCGCCTCGGCCGGCAATTCGTGGATGTTCGAAAACCGCATGCCGCATGTGCTCGATGGCGATTACACGCCACGCAGCGCGGTGGATATTTTCGTCAAGGATCTCGGCATCATCCAGGATATGGCACGCACCGCTAAATTTCCGGTGCCGGTGTCCGCAGCGGCGCTGCAAATGTTCCTCATGACATCGGCGTCCGGCATGGGCCGCGATGACGATGCTTCGGTGGCGCGCATGTATGCGCAGGTGACCGGGACGACACTCCCTGGTGACAAGACGTAATCCGGAGACAAACGATGCCCCGCTTCGCCGCCAATCTCAGCATGATGTTCAACGAGCATCCGTTTCTCGATCGCTTCGATGCCGC
>JAPLPC010000401.1:0-3786 GCA_026400425.1 Hyphomicrobiales bacterium
CTTCACCTTGTCGGAGCGTTTGATGTGCCGCGCGCGCTCCAAATTCTCGGTGTTGAGCAGCGCCAGAAATTCCGGATTCCGAATGAAATAATTCCAGGTGAAGGTGATCAGGCTTTCGATCGCGTCGGGCGGATCGAGATGTTCGAGATCGAGGGTCCGCTCTTCGGCGCGGATCTTAGCATAGGTGCCCTCGAGCACCGCCAGATACAGATCGTCCTTCTTGCCGACATGGTAATACAGCATGCGCTTGTTGGCGCCGGCGGCCGCGGCGATGCGATCTACGCGTGCGCCGGCCAGTCCCCGCGTCGCGAATTCCCTGGTTGCCGCCGCCAGGATCCGCAGCCGCATCCCTTCGGGGTCGCGCTGCCAGCGGGTGGCCTTGCCCGCCTTCACCGGCTTTTTCCTGATGGTCCGCTTGGTTGTCTGCGTATTGGCCAAACTTCTAACCCTGTCGCTGACCGGCCCGACCGATGACACCGGCAACCTTATCGCCTGTAACACGCGGTTGCATCGTTGAGAACGGCATAGGTCTGGCGCGCATGCAGAATCGTCCATCGTCTTTTCGCCGGTGCCCCGCTATCACAGCGCGACCCAACTGGACCCCGCCGTGCCCGCCATCATCACCGATCCGTTTTTTTACCTGGTCGCAATACCGGCGGTGCTGTTTCTGGGCCTGTCCAAGGGCGGCTTCGCCGGCGTCGGGATCGCCGCCACGCCGCTGCTGGCCCTGTACCTGCCGCCGCTCGAGGCGGCAGCGCTGCTGTTGCCGGTCCTGATCACGCAGGACCTGATCTCGCTCTATGTCTATCGGCGCGAGTGGGACGCCTCGAACCTGAAGATCATGTTGCCCGGCGCCATCGTCGGCATGGGCATCGCGTGGCTGTTCGCGGCGATCATCTCGGACAATGCGGTGCGTATCATCGTGGGGCTGATCGGCCTCGTCTTCGTCATCGATGTCTGGCGCAAGCGCGCGCGCATCGAGCCGCATCGTATGGGCCCCGCCGCCGGCGTTTTCTGGGGCGCGGTGTCGGGCTTTACGTCCTTCATGACGCAAGCCGGCGGCCCGCCGTTTCAGGTCTATGTGCTGCCGCAGCGATTGCCGAAAATGGTGCGGGTGGGCACGATGACGATCTTCTTCGCCATCGTGAATGCGCTGAAAATCGTGCCTTATCTCGCGCTCGGACAATTCAACACCGCGAATTTCGCAACTTCGCTTCTGCTGCTGCCGGCCGCCGTGCTGACCAATTTCGCGGGCATCTGGCTGGTGAAGCGCACGCCCACCGACCTGTTCTACAACATCGCCTATGCGATGCTGCTGGTGATCTCCGTCGTACTGCTCTGGCAGGGCATCTCGCATTTCATGCGGTAGACGCGGATTCTTGCCGACGAGCTTGACGGGTTCTGCTGTCCGGGCGCATCATATTATTATCAACTGATCTCGAGGACGACGGCATGACCCGCTTGCTTGACCAGGCCGTTGCTACCGTTGCGCAGCTCCCGGACGAACAGCAGGATGCGCTGGCGCGGGTGCTTCTTCAGCTTGCCGGTCAGGAACACCCTCCTTACATCCTAATGCCCGACGAGGAATCTGACCTTGATGCGTCGGTCGCTGCGGAGAGGCGGGGAGAATTCGCGACCGTCGAAGATATCCGCGCGATCCGGGCGAAGCATGGCCGGTGATCATCCGTTTCACCAGGCCCGCCGCAAAGCAGCTTGATGCAATCCTCGACCACATTGCGGGGCATTCTCCGCAGGGCGCCGGCAACCTGCTCGACAAGATGGACGAAACGCTTGCCCTGGTCGCGACACAGCCTCGCATAGGCCGCGCGACCAATCGCCCCGATTTCCGCCGCGTCAATCTTTATCCTCATCCCTACGTGATCTTCTACCGGGCTGGCGCAACCGAAATCGTTATTCATGCCATTCGCCATGCCGCCCGAAAGCCACGTATTTGAGCGTAGCCGTGCACGTACCTGTCTAGTCTAGTCCCTCTCCGTCCGCTCGATCAGCAGCGTGGGAATGCCGAGGGTGCCGTCTTTCAGGCTGGCGACGCGGGTGCCGGGTTTGCGGCCGTTGCGCACCTCCGACACCGAGATATGCGCGGCGAGCAATCGCTCGCGCGTGGCATCGATATCGGCGACACGCCAGGTCATGCCCCACAGTGCATCGCGATTGACGTCGCCCTGATCGTGCGGGCGCTTCACCACCTCGACGATCAGATCGCCGCAGCGAAAGAACATCAGCTGCCCCCAATCAGGATGTGAGCGATCCAGCGCGAGATCGAGGCCGAGGCGTGCCCCATAGAGCGCTGCGGCGCGTTCCGGATCCTGGGTGGCGACCACGATATGATCGAGGCCGATGATCGACGTCTCGGCGGTACTGGCGGAGACTTCGCGCTCGCCATCGAGTTCGAGGAAAAACTGGCGCACCCCGCGGGTGTGATCGCTGGCCGCGCGGGTGCGCTTCCAGGACAGCATGGCGCCGCTGTCGCGATCCCTGCTCTCGACGAGGGTGACGGGTTCGGGCTTCAATGCCACGCGGTCGAGGCGGCGGTGCAGCTTGGCGATGTCGTCGGTCGCAAAACATATGCTGGCCAGCGTGGCGCCGCTTTCCGGCAGCACGGCGCGGATTCGCTTCGCCGCCGTGCCGTCGCCATGCGGGGCCATCAATTCGATCGACATGTTGGCCAGGGTGAAGATCGCAAGCTCCGCGCCCTCGCTGCTGCTGCGCCAGGACGGCTTGCGCGCCAGCAGGGTCTGATAGGTGGCGATGCCTGCTTCCAGATCGTCCAGCAGGATGACGACATGATCGAGCCCGGTGATCATCGCTTGCTCCTTCGCGTTTCTTATCCCGCCCACTATGCCAGCTTTTATGGCGGGCCGGTCAAGACGACGCAGCCGCGATGCGCGATTTGCCCCAGTATGGCCACGCCCTGCCCGCACACATAACCAGTGGCCCATTTGCGGCATCGCACAATTTCGATGGCGGTCGGCGTCGGCGCTGCTAAGCTGCTGGTCGGGCCCGATGCGGGACCGCGCCGCCATCATTCTCACGCGACGGACGGATACATGAAAGCGCTCTTTATCGGACAGGCCTATATCGACGTCACCTTCATCACCGACCATATGCCGACCGGCGACGAGAAGCATGTCGCGTCCGATTATGCCGTGTCGTTCGGCGGCAACGCCGTCACCGCGGCGTTCTGCTGTGCCAAGCTCGGCATCGTGCCGGATCTGATCGCCACCGTCGCCAATGACTGGCTCGGCCGCATGTTCATGGACATGAGCGCGAAATACAATATCGAGATTCATCCGCGCAAGGTGGCGTCGTCGTCGCTGTCCTTCATCATGCCGAAAGACGGCAAGCGCGCCATCGTCCGCTGTCGCGACGATGATCATATCCATCCGTTCCCGCTGCTCAATCTCGGCGCGTGCCGCGCGCTGCATGTGGACGGGCATCAGCCCGATGCAGCGATGCACTATGCGAAGCTGTGCCGCGAATCCGGCATCCTGACATCGCTGGACGGCGGCGGGCTGCGCACCAATACGCATGAGCTGCTGGAATATATTGACGTCGCCATCGTTGCCGAGCGGCTGTGCGAGCAGATGGACCTGACGCCGGAGAAGATGCTGGACTATCTGAAGGGCCGCGGCTGCCGCGTCGGCGGCGTCACGCTCGGCGAGCGCGGCCTGCTCTGGTATGACGAGGTCGGCGCGGTGCACACCCAGCCCGCTTATCCGATCCCGAAAGACAAGGTGATCGACACCAACGGCGCCGGCGACGTGT
>JAPLPC010000401.1:3844-5512 GCA_026400425.1 Hyphomicrobiales bacterium
CGCGCTGCATCGACCTTCAAGATCCAGAAGCTGGGCAATGAAAGCGGCCTGCCGACGATCGCGGATATCGCAGCGGTGAAGGCGGAATATGCGGCGGCGGTGTGAAGCGCAGTCTGCTCTGTAGCCCTGTAGGGTGGGCAAAGCGCAGCGTGCCCACGACTCTTCCCTTCACGTGCCATGCGAGCCGTGGTGGGCACGGCGCAAGCGCGCCTTTGCCCACCCTACAGATCGTTGACTGGTCTTAGCCCTTCCCCTCGCCGGTCATGAAGTCGAAATCGCAGCCTTCATCGGCCTGGGTGATGGTGGTGTGAAACAGATGCGCGTAGCCGCGCCTGGCCCAGTCCGGCGTCACCGGCTCTGGTAGTGCGGCCTGGCGCTTTGCGAGTTCGGCTTCATCCACCAGCAGATCAATTGATCGCTTGGCGACATCCAGCCGGATCATGTCGCCATTCTTCACCAATGCCAGCGGGCCGCCGACCGCGCTTTCAGGCGTGATGTGCAGCACGATGGTGCCGAACGCCGTCCCGCTCATGCGCGCGTCGGAAATGCGCACCATGTCCTTGACGCCGGCGCGGGCGAGCTTCATCGGGATCGGCAGATAACCGGCCTCGGGCATGCCCGGCGCGCCCTTGGGGCCGGCATTGCGCAGCACCAGCACGTCGTCGGCGGTGACGTCGAGATCGGGATCATCGACCCGGTTGGTCATGTCCTCGACGGATTCGAACACCACGGCGCGGCCGGTATGCTGCATCAGTTTCGGCGACGCCGCCGCATGTTTGATGACGGCGCTCCGCGGCGCCAGATTGCCGTGCAGGATGGCGAGGCCGCCTTCGCGCTTGATCGGATCGTCCTTGGAACGGATGACGTCCTGCCCCGGCACGTCTTCCGCTTGAGCGACGATCTCGCGCAGCGTCTGTCCGTTCACCGACTTCGCATCGAGATCGATGAGTTCACCGAGCTGCTGCATCAGTTTCGGCACGCCGCCGGCGTGATGGAAATGTTCCATGTAGTGATCGCCGGACGGCTTCAGATCGACCAGCACCGGCACGTCGCGGCCGAGTTCGTCGAAGGCATTGAGGTCGATCCGGTTCGGCGTACGGTTCGCCATCGCCGTGAGATGGATCAGGCCATTGGTGGAGCCGCCTATCGCCTGCAGCACCACCTGCGCATTGCGGAACGAACCCGGGGTGAGGAATTCGCTCGGCTTCGGTCCCTTGTTCTTGGCAAGCTCTGCCGCGACCTTGCCGCTGGCTTCGGCCGACCGAAAGCGCTCCGCATGCGGCGCCGGAATGGTGGCGCTCATCGGCAGCGACAGGCCCATGGCTTCGGTGATGCAGGCCATGGTCGACGCCGTGCCCATCACCATGCAGGTGCCGACCGATGGCGCGAGCCGCGCATTGACGGCATCGATTTCCTGGGCGTCGATCTCGCCGGCGCGGAACTTGCCCCACATCCGGCGGCAGTCGGTGCAGGCGCCGAGCACCTCGCCCTTGTGATGGCCGACCACCATCGGGCCGACCGGGATCACCACCGTCGGCAGATCGACGGACAATGCCGCCATGATCTGCGCCGGCAGTGTCTTGTCGCAGCCACCGATCACGACGACCGCATCCATCGGCTGGGCGCGGATCATCTCCTCGGTATCCATCGCCATCAGATTGCGCAGAT
>JAPLPC010000401.1:5548-5855 GCA_026400425.1 Hyphomicrobiales bacterium
ATCGGCAGCGCGCCGGCCAGCATCACGCCCCGCTTCACCGCCTCGATGATCTGCGGTGAATTGCCGTGGCAGGGATTGTAATCGCTGTGGGTGTTGGTGATGCCGACGATGGGGCGATCCAGAGCATCGTCGGAATAGCCCATCGCCTTGATGAACGCCTTGCGCAGGAACAGCGAAAATCCGGCATCGCCGTAACTGGTCAGTCCCTTGCGCAATCCATCGGCCATCGTCGCGTTTCCCAATGCTTGTTTTGAATGTTTCTTATGAAGCGGCTGGGTTGGATGTCAATGCGGAGCCGTAGGGTGGG
>JAPLPC010000391.1 GCA_026400425.1 Hyphomicrobiales bacterium
CAGCGATCCGGCGATCCAGCGTTTGCGCGCCGTGATGGGATTGGCCGGCGTCAGGAACCAGGTGCAGCGGCCGCCATCGGCGATCGCCTGCAGCGGGTGATCGATCTTGCCGGAGGCGATGATCATATGCGTGCCGGCCGTGGTCGCGATCTTGCCGGCCTCGATCTTGGTATACATGCCGCCGCGCGACAGCTCGGATTCCGCAGCGCCCGCCATGCTCTCGATATCTGCGGTGATGTGCTCGACCACCGGGATCAGCTTCGCATCGGGATTGGCGCCGGGCGGTGCGGTGTATAGGCCGTCGATATCCGACAGCAGCACCAGCAGGTCGGCCGATGTCATGGTGGCGACGCGGGCGGCAAGGCGATCGTTGTCGCCGTAGCGGATTTCGTTGGTGGCCACCGTGTCGTTCTCGTTGATGACGGGCACCGCGCGCCATTCCAGCAGCTTGCCGATGGTCGAGCGCGCATTGAGATAGCGGCGGCGTTCCTCGGTGTCCTGCAGCGTGACCAGAATCTGGCCCGCGCCGATGCCGTGATGGCCGAGCACTTCCGACCAGATCCGCGCCAGCGCGATCTGCCCGACGGCGGCGGCGGCCTGGCTTTCTTCCAGCTTGAGCGGGCCGCGCGGCAGCTTCAGGCGATGACGGCCGAGCGCGATCGAGCCGGAGGATACCACCAGCACGTCGCGGCCGTCCGCGTGCAATTTGGCGATATCCGCCGCCAGCGCCGCCAGCCACTGCGCCCGCACTTCGCCAGCAGCGTGGTCGATGAGCAGCGACGAGCCGACCTTGACGACGATGCGGCGGAAGTTTTTCAGGTCAGGGGACGACATGGTGGTGTTTCGTGGCCGGATGAGTGAGAGCGTTTCAGCGACGCGAGGTATCCCCTCTCCCCGCTGTTGCGGGGAGAGGGTTAGGGTGAGGGGCTCTTTCCATCCGCAAGCGCAGCAGACGACGAGAGGGCTGAGTGTCGCCCCTCACCCGCCGCGAAGACGCGGCGACCTCTCCCCGCGCAAGATGCGGGGAGAGGTTAAGTCTGCGCACTTCTGATGAAGCGCATACTTAGAACTTCAGTTATTCGCAGGCGCCCATGGCGCCGACTGGGCTGCGCTCTTGGCCTTGTCGGACACCGGCGCCTCGCCGATCACCTCGACCAGGGCGCGCAACGCTGCTGGCACGCCTTCGCCGGTCGCGCCCGAAATCAGCAGCGGCGTCTGTTTCGCCGTGCGCTTCAGGCGCTCCTTTTGCTTCTTCAATTCGTCCGGCTCGACCGCATCGATCTTGTTGAGCGCGACGATCTCGACCTTGTTGGCCAAGTCGCCTTCATAAGCTTCGAGTTCGTTGCGAACGGTCTTGTAGGCCTTGCCGGCATGTTCGCAGGTTGCGTCGATCAGGTGCAGCAGCACGCGGCAGCGTTCGACGTGGCCGAGAAAGCGATCGCCGAGGCCGGCGCCTTCATGGGCGCCTTCGATCAGGCCGGGAATATCGGCCAGCACGAACTCGCGTGAATCGACACCGACCACGCCGAGCTGCGGATGCAGCGTGGTGAACGGATAGTCGGCAATCTTCGGCCGCGCCGCCGAGACCTTGGACAGGAAGGTCGATTTGCCGGCATTGGGCAGGCCGACCAGGCCGGCATCGGCGATGAGTTTCAGGCGCAGCCAGATCCAGCGCTCCTGGCCGGGCTGGCCAGGATTGGCGTTGCGCGGCGCGCGGTTGGTGGACGACTTGAAATGCGCATTGCCGAAACCGCCATTGCCGCCTTCGGCCAGCACATAGGTCTCGCCGAGCTTGGTGAAGTCGTGGATCAGCGTCTCTTTGTCTTCGTCGATGATCTGGGTGCCGACCGGGACTTTCAGCGTGATCGGCTTGCCGTTGGCACCGTGGCGATCCTTGCCCATGCCATTGACGCCGCGCGGCGCCTTGAAGTGCTGCTGGTAGCGATAGTCGATCAGCGTGTTGAGGCCATCGACGACTTCGATGATGACGTCGCCGCCGCGGCCGCCATTGCCGCCGGAGGGGCCGCCGAACTCAATATACTTCTCGCGGCGGAACGCCACGCAGCCGTTTCCGCCGTCGCCGGAGCGAATGTAAACCTTAGCTTCATCGAGGAATTTCATGGCGTACTCGTATCGCAGGGGGGTGTTTGCGGCAACAACTCATCGCTGCCGGCAGAGCGGCGAATGGCTGCCTTGCTGCCGTTTCAATCGCGTCTTAAAGGACAAACGAGGAAACGTTAACGATCGTCTCGGTCCCTCAAGTTGACCGAAACTCCACCCCTCATGGTGAGGAGCGCGCATCTGGCGCGCGTCTCGAACCATGAGCTGGCCTGGCGCCGAGTTTCCGGCCATCCTTCGAGACGCGGCGAAGACGCCGCTCCTCAGGATGAGGGACTGAGTTGATCTGCGCCTGCGTAGGGGCTGAAATAGGCATGTTTGCGACCATTTCCACCGCAGCGGACAACCGCGCCGCCCGGATAGCCGGTATCAGCCTGATGCTAGCCGGCATCGCCATGTTCTCCTGCGGCGACGCCATCGGCAAATATCTGGTCGGCACCTATCCGGTCGGGCAACTGATGCTGTTGCGCGCGGTCGCGGCGCTGGCGCTGCTCGCACCGATGATCTGGCGGCACCGCCAGGATTTTCTCCGGCTCGATCGGCCGGGCCTGCAGGTGCTGCGCGTGGTGCTGTCGACGCTGGAGGTCGGCGCCTTCTTCTGGGCAGCGGCCTATCTGCCGCTGGCGGATGTCATCACCTATTACCTGGCCTGCCCGATCTTCGTCACCGCGGGTTCGGCGCTGTTCCTGCGCGAATCCGTCGGCTGGCGGCGCTGGAGCGCGGTTGCGGTCGGTTTCGCGGGGGTGTTGATCGCGCTGCAGCCGTCGGCACAGACGGTCACCTGGCCGGCTTTGATCGCACTCGGTGGCAGTCTGTCTTTTGCGGCGCTGATGCTGATCACCCGCTCGCTGCGGTCTGCGCCCGACGTGGTGCTGGCAACCACGCAGTTCATCGGCACGTTCAGTTTTGGCGCCGTATTGACGACGTTCGGTTGGGTCACGCCGGGGCTCGGCGATCTCAGCCTGTTCTTTCTCGCGGGCGCGGTGTCGATCGCGGCGCTGATGTGCGTCAATCGCTCGCTGAAGCTCGCGCCGGCCAGCGTCGTGGTTCCGTATCAGTATTCGATGATCATCTGGGCGGTGATCTTCGGCTATCTGGTGTTCGGTGAGTTGCCTTCGATCGCCACGCTGGCGGGCGCGACGATCATCATTGCGGCCGGCCTCTATATTTTCCTGCGCGAACAGAGCCTCGGCAAGATCGCCGACGAGTTACCGCCGGCGGTGTGAATAAAGCTCCGCCATTGCGAGGAGCGAAGCGACGCGGCAATCCAGAGGGCGGTGAGCTCTAAAAGGCTGGATTGCTTCGTCGCGAGGGATCCTCGCAATGACGACGGAGAGTATGTCACTTCCTTGTCGAACGCGCCCAGTTCTTCAGCGAACTCCACACGCTGCGTGTCAGCTTGAAGCAATCAACCGGGGTCGACGAGCCGATCGCCTCGAAGCGATGCAGCTCGACGCCGGTCCACTGGAAGCCGCACTTTTCCAGGATGTTGCGCGAGGCCGGATTGGCGACGCGGGCACCGGCAATCAATTGATCGATGGCGAATTCCTCGAAGGCGTAGTCGATCACCGCGCGGACCGCCTCAGTCGCATAGCCGCGGCCCCAGTGCTCGACGCCGAGCCAGTAGCCCAGTTCCGGTCGGTTCGGCTCGCGGAAGTCGATGCCGACCATGCCGATGGGGCGGAAATCGAGCTCGATCAGGAACACGGCATCGGTGGCGGCCGCGTCCTGCAGCGAGCCGACGAACTGCTCGGCATCGCCTTGCGAATAGGGATGCGGCAAGCGGCGGGTGTTCTCCGCGATGCGGCGGTCATTGGCGAGTTCGGTCACGGGAGGCCGGTTTCCCGCCTCCCCTCTGGAGCCCAAGTCTGGCGCTCCGCCGGTCAACAGGACCCGGCGGACTCCATGTGAGTGTCCACCGTTTATTCGGCCGCGGCCTGAGTGATCGGGAGTACCGACACGAAGGTGCGACCATTGGCTTTGGCTTTAAACTCCACGTGGCCTTCGACCTTGGCAAACAGGGTATGATCTGTGCCCATGCCGACATTAAGGCCGGGGTGCCAGGTGGTGCCGCGCTGACGCGCAATGATGTTGCCGGGAATCACGCGCTCGCCGCCGAATGCCTTGACGCCAAGACGCTTGCCAGCTGAATCGCGGCCGTTGCGCGATGAACCGCCTGCTTTTTTATGAGCCATAGCTCGTCTCCGATTTCGATCGTTTCAAAGATCAATTCCTTGCGGGAATTGTCTCACGGAAAATCAAATTTGCGCAGCGGATAATTCCGCTGCTGCAGCGATTCTATTTACTCGGCGGCTTCGGCCGGAGCGGCCTTCGGAGCTGCCTTTTCGCGCTTCGGACGTGGGCCCAGCGTCGGTGCCTTGCCATCGGCGAGGATCTCACTGATGCGGATGAGGGTCAGCTCATCACGGTAGCCACGCTTACGCTTCGAATGCTTGCGGCGGCGCTTCTTGAACGCGATGACCTTCGGGCCGCGCTTGTGGTCGAGAATTTCAACCGCGACGCTGGCGCCGGAAACGGTCGGGAGGCCGAGCACAGGCGTATCGCCGCCGAGCATCAGCACTTCACCAAGCTGCACGATCGTGCCGGCATCGCCAGCGATCTTGCCAATTTCTAGTACATCATCCGGAACGACGCGGTATTGCCGGCCTCCGGTTTTGATGACTGCGAACATCGTTCTAATCCTTCGTGTTCGATCCCGTCCTCGGATCAAGCGATAAACGATCGCTCCGGGACGGCTTCTTGTTCAGTCGATAAGGGTTTGGAGTTTTTGAGCTTTCAGCCGACGTTGCGGCCCCACGCAAAAACAATCGGCGCGAGACAGAGCTTGCGCCGAAGGGTGCTTTATAGAGGGGGAAGACGGGGAGTCAAGGAAAGAAGGCTGAAAAACCGGCCAAAAACAGAGTCTTGGCCTCTGCGTCGTCATTGCGAGGAGCGTAGCGACGAAGCAATCCAGTCTTCCCTTGTGGCTTTCTGGATTGCTTCGCTTCGCTCGCAATGACGGAAAGGGCCTTACTCCGCCAAGCTCCTCATTTCCTTGATCAAATCCGACTTGCCCTCGAAGCCGACGCCCGGCAGCTCCGGCATGGTGATATGGCCGTTCTCGACCCTCACGCCGTCTGGGAAGCCGCCATAGGGCTGGAATAGGTCGGGATACGATTCATTGCCGCCCAAACCGAGCCCGGCGGCGATGTTCAGTGACATCTGGTGGCCGCCATGGGGGATGCAGCGGGTCCAGGACCAGCCGTTATTCTTCAACATTTCCAATGTCCTGAGATATTCGACCAGGCCATAGGACAGCGCGCAGTCGAATTGCAGCCAGTCGCGGTCGGAGCGCATGCCGCCGTAGCGGATCAGATTGCGGGCGTCCTGCATCGAGAACAGGTTTTCGCCGGTGGCCATCGGCTTCGGATAATGCTCGGCGAGCTTTTCCTGCAGCTCGTAATCCAGCGGGTCGCCGGCTTCCTCGTACCAGAAAAGATCGTATTCCCTCAGAGCTTTAGCGTAGGCGACGGCGGTCTCCAGATCGAACCGGCCATTGGCATCGACGGCGAGTTGGGCGCCCGACGGCAGCAGTTTCAGCACATGCTCGATGCGCTTGAGGTCGTCGGCCAAAGGCGCGCCGCCGATCTTCATCTTCACGACATTGTAGCCGCGATCGAGATAGGACTGCATCTCCGTGGCCAGCTCTTCGAGGCCCTTGCCGGGATAATAATAGCCGCCGGCCGCGTAGACGAACACTTTGGGGTTCGCGACGGTGCCGTAACGCTCTGACAACAAACGGAAAAGCGGCTTGTTGGCGATCTTGGCGACGGCGTCCCAGACGGCCATGTCGATGGTGCCGATAGCCACCGAACGCTCGCCGTGGCCGCCTGGCTTTTCATTGGTGAACATGGTCGCCCACACTTTGTGGGGGTCGATGTTTTCACCAGTGGAATCAATGAGATCGTTGGGCTTGGATTCGAGGATCCGGGGCGCGAAGCGCTCGCGGATCAGGCCGCCCTGGCCGTAGCGGCCGTTCGAATTGAAGCCGTAGCCGATCACCGGCTTGCCGTCACGGATCACGTCGGTGACTACGGCGACCAGGCTCAGCGTCATTTTGCTGAAGTCGATGAAGGCGTTAGCGATCGGAGAGGCGATCGGAGCAGTGCGCTCCCTAATGTCCACTATACGCATGATTTTGCCTCTTATTGACGTGTTTTGGCACGTTTTGTGGCGGCCAAATTGTGGCAGACGGGCGAGCGAACCCGCGAATGACCGCAGGCATAATCCTCTTATAGCCATCTCTGAAATGGTCATTTTTCACCGCAGTCGTTCCGATCTAAGATGGCAAAATGCGCAGCTTCGATCCTGTCTCCCTCCGCCTGTTCGTCGCCGTGTGCGAGGAGCGCAACATTGCCTCAGCCGCCAAACGCGAGGGCATCGTGCCGTCGGCGGTATCGAAACGCATCAGCCAGATGGAAGACGAAGCTGGCGTCCGATTGCTCGACCGCGGGCGGCGCGGCGTCACGGTGACGGCGGCGGGCGACGTGCTGTGGCGCTATGCCCGCGAAAGTCTGCAGCTGCTCGATCGCATGCAGGCCGAGCTTGGCGCGTTTGCCGATGGCGTGCAGGGCTATGTACGGGTGTTCGCGTCGAAGTCGGCGGTGGCGCAGGTGCTGCCGGGCGATGTGAGTCTGTTTGCGAAAACTTATCGCGACGTGCGCGTCTCGCTGGAAGAACGCGAGATCTGGGACGTGGTGCGCGGTGTCGAGGAAGGCCGCGCCGATATCGGCGTGTGCTGGGATGCCGTCGATCTGCGCGGGCTGAAGACCTATCCCTATCACCGCGATCGTCTCGCCGTGGTGGTGCATCCCGATCATCCACTGGCATCGCGCGAAACCGTCGCGTTCGAGGAGACCATCGACTACGAGCATGTCGATATCGTCGCGCGCAGCATCATGCAGGCGACGCAGCAGCGTGCTGCGGCGGCGGCCGGCAAGCAGATGCGCTATCGGATTCAAGTCTCCACGGTGGATGCCGCCTATCGGGTGGTGGCCGCGCAGCTCGCGCTCGCCATCGTGCCGCAGGAAGAGGCGTCGGCGATCCAGCAAACGCTGGGACTGAAGGTCATCCCGCTGAGCAATGACTGGGCGCAACGGCAATTCGTCATCGCGGTGCGAAACAAGGGGCTTAGCCTGCCGGCGCAATTGTTGCTCGAAAGCCTGCAGACCAGCGCGCAAGTCGTGAATGACGGCGGCCGCCGTTCTGTCTAATATGCCTAGACAAATGCGGAGGTTGCCATGACTACGACTTTCGAGCCCGGGACGATGTCACTGGCTGATTGGCGCGCCATCTATCGCGGTGCCACGCCGAAGCTGCATGAAAGCCACTATCCGCGCATTCAGGCCAGCGCCGATGCGGTGGCGCGCATCGTGGCGCGCGGCGAGCCGGTCTATGGCATCAAGACCGGGTGCGTCAAGCTCGCCAGCGTCGGCATTGCCGCCGAGGATCTGGTCGCGCTGCAGAAGAACATCGTGCTGTCGCATTGCGCCGGTGTCGGCGATCCCTTGTCGCCCGTGATCACGCGCCTGATGATGGCACTGAAGGTCGCATCATTGGCGCAGGGCTTTTCCGGCGTGCAGCTCGAAACCATCCTGCTGCTCGAGGCGATGCTGGCGCATGACATCATTCCCGTGGTGCCGGCGCAGGGCTCGGTCGGTGCGTCCGGCGATCTGGCGCCGCTGGCGCATATGACGTCGGTGATGATCGGCGGCGGCGAAGCCTTTGCGCGAGGCCAGCGTCTGCCGGCGATAGAGGCGCTTGCTTCCGCCGGGCTGGCGCCGATCACCCTCGGTGCTAAGGAAGGTCTGGCACTCCTCAATGGCACGCAGTTCTCGACGGCCTGCGCGCTCGCCGGCCTGTTTGAGGCGGAATTGCTGCTCAGGACGGCGCTGGTGTCGGGCGCGCTGTCCACCGATGCGGCGCGCGGATCCGATACGCCGTTCGATCCGCGCATTCATCGGCTGCGCAAGCATGATGGACAGATCGCCGTGGCTTCCGCGCTGCAAGGCCTGATGGCCGGCAGCGCCATCCGCGAGTCGCATCGGCTCGGCGATGTGCGCGTGCAGGATCCTTATTGTCTGCGCTGCCAGCCGCAGGTGATGGGGGCTGCGCTCGATGTGCTGAGGCAGGCGGCGACGACGCTGCTCATCGAGGCCAATGGCGTCTCCGACAATCCGTTGATCTTCGCGGACGATGATAGCGCTCTGTCCGGCGGCAATTTTCACGCGGCCCCCGTGGCCTTCGCCGCCGACATGATCGCGCTGGCGGTGTGCGAGATCGGCTCCATCGCCGAACGCCGCATCGCCATGCTCGTCGATCCCGTGCTGTCGGGCGTGCCGGCATTCCTCACGCCGCGGCCCGGACTGAACTCAGGCTTCATGATCGCGCAGGTGACGGCGGCGGCGCTGGTGTCCGAGAACAAGCAACGCGCCCATCCCGCCAGTGTCGATTCGATTCCGACCTCGGCCAATCAGGAAGACCATGTCTCCATGGCCGCCCACGGCGCGCGGCGTCTGCTGCCGATGGTGGACAATGCGATGGCCGTCATCGCCATCGAACTGCTCGCCGCGGCGCAAGGCTGCGACTTCCATGCGCCGCTGACGTCGAGTGCCGCACTGGAAACCGTGCGAACGCGCATCCGCGCCGATGTCGCGCATCTCGAGGACGATCGCTATTTTCACACCGACATCGCGAAGGCGATCGCGCTGGTGCGCTCGGGCGCCGTGGTGGGTGCTGCCGGCAACGACGCGACACCGGGTCTATAAATTCCGGGGGTGCCGGCGATCGGACGAGCGAGGTCACCGGCAGAGCGAGATTACCGGGATCATCAACCCGATCAACAGGGTCGCGGCCAGGGCCGCTATCGTGCAGCCGATGGAAGTGACACGCAGAAAGCCGCGCATGTCATCGCTACGAGCGCGCGGCAGCCTGACGCAATAGACCAGCAGCGCGGCGACGGCGGCCACATGCACGGCCCAGATCAGCAACAGCAGCGCGCGGTGTATGCCGGGAGACCAGCCGAAGGCGCAGCCGACCGCCTGTGCGGCATAGAGCAGCGAGAAGGCGACGGCCCAGATCGCGAAGCCGGCGGGGACCAGCAGGAGCGAGGCAGAATGCGGCGTCCGCCCGGTCATGGCGTCATCACCCTCGGCAGGCCGTAGACGATCAGCAGCGTCGCCGCGCCCATGATTGCGGTGTAGCTGTGCCACAATGCGCCGATGCGCAGATCGGCGCGCCGGGTGCCGGATATGAAGCCGGTTCGGCTGCGCCAGATGCCGAAGCCCGCAAGGATCACGCCGATCATCGCATGGGACGCGGCGTAGACGAGGATCACGGTGGTGGCCGCCGCATAAGCATGACGCGTCGCATCCGGCGCTGTCGCGATGATGGCGCTGCAGCCGAGCACGGTCAGTGCGTGCCCGCAGGCCGTCAGCAGCAGCGCCGCTTCACGCTGCGGCGCGCTGGCTGCGCGCGCTCTGGCGATCTGGCCGGCGCATGGCGCCAGCAGCAGTCCGCCGGCCGTCAACACCACCGGCCATGTCGACCAGGCGATGAAAGCCGGCGGCGGCCAGTTCGGCGCCACCACCCACAGGAACAGGATGCCGAAGGCGAGTGACGTGAAGGCGGTGGCATCGGCGGCGATCACCAGCGCCATGGCCCACAGCGACGGCGGCGTTGCCGCCTCGCTGTGCAGCAGCGCGGTGGCGCCATTGCCAATCGGCAGCGGGCCATGGTCGTGACGTTCGCCGGAGGCGCGAGTCCAGCCCAAGAAGGTCGCCGCGAGAGCGATCAAAGCGACGGGCGCCAGCCAATACAGCTTGAACAGCACCGACAGAAAGAACACGCCCGTCACCAGCGCGCTGATCAGCGGCCAGAGAGTCCGGTTCGGCAATCGGATGATCTGCTCGACGCGTCCCGAGATCATGTCAACGCCGAGCGTCTCCAGCCATCCGTGACGGGTGAAGCCGAGATAGCCCGAGCCGCTGGCGAGCTTGTTGCCGAGATCAGGTTGATCGGCGAGCGGTGTGCGCGAGGCGGCGTCGGGGATCGATGCAAAGGCATAGCTTGGTGGCGGCGTCGGCATCGCCCATTCCAGCGTGCCGGCCGCCCATGGATTGCGCGCGCTGCGTTTGCCGAACCGCCATTGCAGCAGCACGTCGATGGTGAACAGCGCAAAGCCGATCGCCATCACGAAGCCGCCCACCGACGACAGCAGGTTCGGCCATTCCCAGCCGCTATCCGCCGCATACGTGGTGATGCGGCGACGCATGCCGAGCAGGCCGGTCCAGTGCATCACCAGAAACGTCAGATTGAAGCCGATGATCATCATCCAGAAGGCCGGGATCGCCAGGCTGTGGCGCGCGGCGCGGCCGGTGAAGTGCGGCAGCCAGTAATAGGCAGCGGCGAGCATCGGGAAGATGAAGCCACCGACCAGCACGTAATGCAGATGTGCGACCACGAAATGGGTGTCGTGGACCTGCCAGTTGAACGGCACCACCGCCAGCATCACGCCGGTGAGGCCGCCCATCACGAACACCGAGAAGAAGCCGAGCAGATACAGCATCGGCAGTTTGAGCTGCGGCCGGCCCGTCGCCAGCGTTCCGATCCAGGCAAAGATCTGCACCGCGGTCGGCACCGCCACCGCGGTGCTGGCGGCAGAGAAGAAGGCGAGGCCGAGATGCGGAATGCCTACCGCAAACATGTGATGCACCCACAGGCCGAAGCTCAGAAAGGCCAGCGCCACGATGCTGATGACGATCCAGCTATAGCCGATGATCTCGCGGCGGGCGAACACCGGCAGGATGGTCGAGACCATGCCCGCCGCCGGCAGGAAGATGATGTAGACTTCGGGATGTCCGAACAGCCAGAATAGATGTTGCCACAGCAGCGCGTCGCCGCCGCGGGTGGGATCGAAGAACGGCAGGCCGAAAGCGCGTTCGATTTCCAGCAGGATCGATCCCAGGATCAGCGGCGGAAAGCCGAACAGCATCATGAAGGCGGTGACGAGCAGATACCACGCCAATAGCGGCATGCGGTGCAGCGCCATGCCGGGCGCCCGCATCTTCAGGATGGTGGTGATGATCTCGACCGCGGCAGACAGCGCCGAGATCTCCACGAAGGTGACGCCGATCAGCCAGATA
>JAPLPC010000167.1 GCA_026400425.1 Hyphomicrobiales bacterium
GCGCTAGCGTGCGCAAAAACGCCGGCTGGAAGCAGCCGGCGGGGCATTGAAGGATTGCTTGAGCTTTACGCGGCAGCTTCTTCGGGAGCAGCCTCAGTCAAATCAGCCAGCTCGCCACGCGCGAGTTTCATGGCTGTGCTCTGTAATACGCCGGCGACAATGGTGGAGACTGCAGTCTCGATGGGCGCGGTCTCGGTGATTCTGTGCACCATGCGTTCGATGAAATCGGTCATAAATGAAATCCTTTCATTTTATCGAATACGTTCGCCTCACTTTCGTTCCCGAATGCTAGTTCCTGCATAGGGCCCCATCCGCCCGGACGTGTCGCCGGAACACCAGGCCGCCCACGGCATTGCATTTCCGCAAGGAGAGTCCGCATGCCCAAGTATCATTTCGAAATCATCGATGGTTTTCGTCTGGAGGATCCGATGGGTCAGGACTGCAGCGACGACGCGCAGGCCAAGACCGTGGCAGATGGAATCGCCAACCATATTGCCGAGGATATCGAGCGCGACGATCACTCCCGTGCCGTTGTTGTACTCGATGACAGCGGCACCGAAGTCTATCACACCGCCATCGATGACGACGCGGATGACGCCGTGTCGGGCAAATGAATTCCGGTGACGCGGTACCGGAACATGCAGCGCCAAAACAAGTTTCGGGCTCGTCGAACGACCGCAAGCTCCCGAGGAAACGGAATGTCTAAGTCGTTATTGGTCAGCGTTGCTGCTGCCGCTTTGATCGCCGGGACCAACTTTGCAGGTGCGCAGAGCGTTGGTGGGGCTGCGGGTGCCGGGATGAGCCGCGAAGCGCCTGCGGGCGGCGCGGACACTGGCGAGGCCACGCGCGGCGGCGCCGAGGACCGTGCAGCTCCCGCCGTCAACAGCGCGCCGGCCAAGCGTGACGAAGCCACCGACACCACCAACACATCCGAGCAGAAACAGCCCGCTACCCAGAAGATCGAACCCGACGACAAGGTGGAGCGCGACAACGGCAATCCGCGCAGGGATGACAAGACCGGTCCATGAGCCGGTTTGAGTCCGCCGATACAGGGCGAGCAGCGAGTAAACGACATCGTGTCCATGATCGGCGCCCGAACGAGCGCTTCGCGACGATCAATTGCGTAGGTTCCCGAGGGAACTCCATTCATTGTCGTTTGTGCAGTCTGGCCCGCCGCTGCCCCGCTCAGCCCTGTATTTCCGCGATGCGGATCGCACGCACGTTAAACGCAGACTTGGCGGGGTCGTAGGGCATTTTAACAACACTCCGAGGTATTTGGCTGGGGGAACTGGACCGCGTCAGGCTTCCCCTACCCGCCGAGGTTACCTATAACCCCCGGCAGAACCGCGCGTTTGCGCCCTGTCGCCTGTCCGGGACCCTCGATGGCCAAATCAGCCGCCAACACCATCTTCGTCCTCAACGGCCCCAATCTCAATCTGTTGGGGATCCGGGAGCCGGACACCTATGGCCATGCCACCCTCTCGGACGTGGAAGCGCTGTGCGCAGAGGCGGCCGCGCGTTATGGCTGCGCGGTCGATTGCCGGCAGTCGAATGTCGAGGGCGAACTGGTCAACTTCATTCATGAGGCGCGGACCAAGGCGATCGGCATCGTCATCAATGCCGGCGCCTATTCGCACACGTCGATCGCGATCCATGATGCGCTGATCGGGGTCAAGGTGCCGACGGTGGAAGTGCATATCAGCAACGTCTACACCCGCGAAGATTTTCGCCATCACTCGTTCACGGCCCGCGCCGCCTTCGCCAGCCTGTGCGGCTTCGGCATCGAAGGCTATCGCCTTGCCATTTCCGGTCTTGCCGCCAAGCTCGGCAAGACCCCGCTCGCCTGATCAAACCCACCTTCAACTATCGGATTGTCCATGGCCCGTAAGCCCGCTCCCGCCAAAGCCGCCCCGAAAGCTGCCGCTCCGAAGATCGCCGCTCCGCAAGCTGCCTCGGCCGACAGCGCCTTCATTCGCGAGCTCGCGCAGCTGCTCAACGAAACCAATCTGACCGAGATCGAGGTCGAGCGGTCGGGCCTGCATGTGCGGCTCGCGCGCGAGATCCATGTCACCGCGGCACCTGCACCGGCCTATGCGCCGGCCCCCCTCGCCGCGGCACCGGCACCGATTCCGGTGGCCATCGCCGCGGCAGCGGCGGCACCGTCTGGCCCGGACTACAGCAAGCATCCGGGAGTCGTGCCTTCGCCGATGGTCGGCTCCGCCTATCTCGCGCCCGAGCCCGGCAAGCCGCCGTTCGTCAGCGTCGGCACCAAGGTGACGGCAGGACAGACGCTGATCATCATCGAAGCCATGAAGACCATGAATCAGATCCCCGCGCCGCGTGCCGGCACGGTGACCCAGATCCTGGTCGAGGACGGCGCGCCCGTCGAATATGGCGAACCCCTCGTCATCATCGAATAACGACTTCAATACCTCAGACGACGGAACGCCATGTTCGAAAAAATCCTGATCGCCAATCGCGGCGAGATCGCATTACGCATTCTGCGCGCCTGCAAGGAGCTCGGCATCGCGACCGTCGCCGTGCATTCAACGGCCGATGCCGACGCCATGCATGTTCGCCTTGCCGACGAGAGCGTGTGCATCGGCCCGCCGGCGTCGAAGGACAGCTACCTCCACATCCCGTCGCTACTCGCAGCCTGTGAGATCACTGGTGCCGATGCGGTGCACCCCGGTTACGGCTTCCTGTCCGAGAACGCCCGCTTCGCTGAAATCCTCGCCGACCACAATCTGGCGTTTATCGGCCCGAAGGCGGAGCATATCCGCACCATGGGCGACAAGATCGAAGCCAAGAAGACCGCCAAGCGCCTCGGCATCCCCGTGGTGCCGGGTTCCGAAGGCGGCGTCGGCCCCGATGACGATGCCATGGCGATCGCCCGCGAGATCGGATTTCCGGTGCTGGTGAAAGCCGCTGCCGGCGGTGGTGGCCGCGGCATGAAGGTCGCGCATACGGAGGACGACCTCCTGATGGCGCTGTCCACCGCGTCGAACGAGGCAAAGGCTGCGTTCGGTGACGCCTCGGTCTATCTTGAAAAGTACCTGACCAAGCCGCGCCACATCGAAATCCAGGTGCTCGGCGACGGCCGTGGTGGCGCATTGCATCTCGGCGAGCGCGACTGCTCGCTGCAGCGCCGCCATCAGAAGGTCTGGGAAGAAGGCCCCTCGCCGATTCTGTCCCCCGAAGCGCGCGCCAAGATCGGCGGCATCTGCGCCAAGGCGATGCAGGACATGAAGTATCTCGGCGTCGGCACCATCGAATTCCTGTATGAGGATGGCGAGTTCTACTTCATCGAAATGAACACCCGCATCCAGGTCGAGCATCCCGTCACCGAGATGATCACCGACATCGATCTGGTGCTGGAGCAGATCCGCATCGCCGCTGGCGGCGACCTGCCCTGCACCCAGGACGAGGTCAACATCATCGGCCATGCCATCGAGTGCCGCATCAATGCGGAAAATCCGGAAACCTTTAGGCCCTCGCCCGGCACCATCACCCAGTATCATCAGCCCGGTGGCCTCGGCGTCCGCATCGATAGCGCGGTGTATCAGGGCTACAAGATACCGCCTTATTACGACTCGCTGGTCGGCAAGCTGATCGTGCACGGCAAGAACCGGCCGGAATGCCTGATGCGGCTGCGCCGGGCGCTGGACGAGATCGTGGTCGATGGCATCGAAACCACAATTCCGCTGTTCCGCAAGCTGGCCCGGGAGCAGGACATCATCGAGGGCGATTACCACATCCATTGGCTGGAGGACTATTTGGCCCGGACGCTGGCGAAATAGACGCGAAAATATTCGACGCCGATGGAACCAACCAACAAGATCGGCGTTTTCGCGGTACCGGGGAACTCCCGGTTCCCTGGGGGTCTTGTGAACATTCCGACCACTCCGTTGCGAGCGCGTCATGACTGCTGACGCAGCGCGCAAACGCGCATTCTGGCAAATCCTGCTGCTGTCGGCGGGTTTACTGGTCCTCGTCGCCATCAGCACGACATCCGTGGTTCTGGTCAATCAGGCGCGCAAGGCTTCGTCGCTGGTCGTTCATACCGTGGAAGTCGAGAACCAGATCGCGACGCTGCTGCTGGAGATCCGCCGCGCCGAGAGTGCCGCGCGTGCATTTCTGCTGAACTCGCAACAGAACTTCCTGCGCGAGCACGAAGACGCGGTCGCCGTCATCCTGCCGGGCATCGACAAGCTCGCTGCCATCACGTCCGACAATCCGGTGCAGGTCGAGAACATGAATCGGCTCCGACCAGCCGTGATGCAGCGGATGGCCGAATTTGCACGCGCCGTCGGTTTCGTGAAGCAGGACGATACGCCGGCCGCCGTCGCCATGCTGCCGCAGACAGGCGCGGGCCCCGCCGTTCAGACCATCGCGGATGCTACGCGCGCGATGCGTCAGGAAGAAGAAAGGTTGTTCGTGGCGCGGACACGCGCCGCGGACGAAACCCAGCAGCTCGCGTCGGTCGTCACCGTCGCCGGCTCCGCTCTGGTGGTGCTGCTGGCGGCATTGTCGGTGTTTCTCGTGCGCCGCTCATCGAATGCCCGAGATGCGGCCGAGGAGCAGCTGCGCCTCAACAACCTCAACCTCGAAGCCACCGTGCAGGAACGCACGGCCGATCTGCGCGAGGCCAATGAGGAAATCCAGCGCTTCGCCTATATCGTCAGCCATGATCTGCGCTCACCGCTGGTCAATATCATGGGCTTCACCAGCGAACTCGACGAGCTGCGCGGCGACATCTTCCGCCGTATTGCCTCGCTTGCCAACGATCAGCCCGTCGTCCCGGATACAGCAGGCAATCTGCCCGAGCCGGCGCTGCCGGCCGAAGACAAGCAATTGTCCGCCGACTTCAGCGAAGCACTCGGATTCATCAAGTCATCGATTGGCAAGATGGACCGTCTGATTAGCGCTATTCTTAATCTCACCCGCGAAGGTCGTCGTGAGTTTCGGCCGGTCAAGATCGATTCCCGCGAATTGATCGAGACCATCGCATCCACCGTCGCGCATCAGGCGGCGGAGACCGAAACCACGATCCACGTCGAACCGCTGCCGGAGATCGTCAGCGATCGTCTGGCGCTCGAGCAGATCTTCGGTAACCTGATCGACAATGCGCTGAAATATCTCAAGACCGGCGTCCCCGGCGACATCCGCGTCAAGGGCCGCGCAAAAATGGGCTTCATCGTTTTCGAAGTCATCGACAATGGTCGCGGCATCGATCCAAAAGACCACCAGCGGATATTTGATCTTTTCCGCCGGGCGGGTACACAAGACAAACCCGGTCAGGGCATCGGCCTGGCCCATGTTCGCGCCCTTGTGCGCCGGCTCGGCGGCACCATGTCGGTGTCTTCCGAACTCGGCAACGGCAGCACTTTCACGGTCACATTGCCCGCCAAATGGACGGGCAAGAGCAGGAACGAAACCTCATGAGCAGTCCCGTCACCATCATTATGATCGAAGACGACGAGGGTCATGCCCGCCTGATTGAGCGCAATATACGGCGCTCCGGTGTCAATAATGAGATCAAGCCGTTCACAAACGGTACAGACGCCCTCGCCTATCTGTTCGGTACCGATAGCACCGGCGCCGCTCACAAAGGCGAAGCCCTGCTGATCCTGCTCGATCTCAATCTTCCCGACATGACCGGCATCGACATCCTGCGTCGGGTGAAAGAAAACGAATTTCTTAAATATGCACCTGTCGTGGTGCTGACCACGACCGACGACGCGCAGGAAATCAAGCGCTGCTACGAGCTTGGATGTAACGTCTACATCACCAAGCCCGTGAACTACGAAAGCTTCGCCAACGCAATCCGCCAGCTCGGCCTCTTCTTCTCCGTGATCCAGGTTCCGCAAGCGACTCCATGACCTCAACCGCCACGCCCACCCTGCTGTATATCGACGACGACGCCGGGCTTGCGCGGCTGGTGGAGCGTGGCCTCAAGCGACAGGGCTATCAGGTCGAGCATTGCGACAACGGCGAGTCCGGTATCGAACGCATCAAAGCGGGCGGCATCGACGTGATCGCGCTGGATCAGTACATGCCGGGCCTCGACGGGCTCGAAGTCCTGGACCTGATCCAGCAACTGCCGTCACCGCCGCCGGTCGTGTTCGTCACGGCGTCGCAGGACAGCAAGATCGCCCTCACCGCCTTGAAAGCCGGCGCCGCCGATTATCTCGTCAAAGATACCCAGGGCGATTTCATTCCGCTGCTCACGGTCGCCTGCGATACGTCGATTCGGCAGGCCGCGATCATGAAAGCGCGCGACGACGCCGAGGCCGAGGTGCATGCATCGCGCGACCGCTACGCAGCGCTGGCCGCCGAGCGTGAGGTGCTGCTGCGGGAGGTCAACCACCGCGTCGGCAATTCGCTGCAGATCATCGCATCGCTGCTGCATCTGCAGGCGAGTTCCGCCCGCGAGGACGACGTCAAGGTCGCGCTGACCAATGCGATGGGTCGCGTCGCCGCGGTCGCGCAGGTGCATCGCACGACCTCAACAGCGTGCTGTTGAACCAGTATCTCGAAGCCTTGCTCGAGGATCTGCGCCGCTCTGCGGAAGGCAACCGGATGTCGCGGCTGACGCTGAAGTCGGAGTCGATCGAGATCGATCCCGACCGCGCCGTCGCGATCGGGATCATTGTCAACGAGCTGGTGATGAACGCGGTCAAATACGCCTATCCCGACGGCGCCGGCCCGATCCATGTGGTGCTCAACAGTCAGGGCGATGATCTCGAATTGTCCATCAGCGACGACGGCGTCGGTCTCGCCGTGAAGGCCGATCCGCGCTCCACCGGCATGGGGCAGCGCATCGTCAGTGCCATGGCCAACAAGCTCGAAGCCAGTGTCGAGCGCGATCCCAACCACACCGGCACCCGTGTCATTCTGCGTTTCAGCGCCGTCAGCAAGCCGCTCGCCAAGGTGCCGGTCAACGCGGCCAAATAGCCTGCTTGCACCGGACGGCGCGGCGACGGCGCGAGAGCATCAGCCCCAGCCCGGTCAGCAGCGAAGCAAGGCGGTCGCGCCCGTCACGCGATTCTGCTAGCCTGCCTGTATGAGCGCGCGCGACTCCACATCGACAGACATCACGCCGGAGCTGTTGCTGCGCGCTTATGCCTGCGGCATCTTTCCGATGTCGGAAAGCGCCGACGATCCGCACCTGTTCTGGGTCGAGCCGGAAATCCGCGGTGTGATCCCGCTGGACGGCTTCCGCGTCAGTTCGCGCTTGGCGCGAACCGTGCGCTCGGATCAGTTTACCGTCACCGTCGATCGCTCCTTCAAGCGCGTGATGTCGGAATGCGCGGCGCCGAAACCCGATCGCGAGGATACCTGGATCAACAAGCGCATCCGCGACCTCTACGGCGCGCTGCATGAGATGGGACACGCCCACAGCGTCGAGGTCTGGGAGAACGACGATCTCGTCGGCGGCCTCTATGGGGTGTCGCTCGGCCGCGCGTTTTTCGGCGAAAGCATGTTTCATCACGCGCGCGATGCCTCGAAGGTCGCACTGGTGCATCTGGTGGCGCGCTTGATCGCCGGCGGTTACGGCCTGCTCGATACGCAATATGTCACGGACCACCTGCGCAGCTTCGGCGCCGTCGAGGTGCCGCGCGATCGTTATCGGCTGTTGCTCGACGCCGCGCTCGACGATGTCGCGGATTTCGAGGCATTGCCATCGGTGATGACGGGCGCGGATGCGCTAGCGATCATCAGCGGTCGCGAGGCAGCAACGGCTGCGCCGCGGCGCTGACCACGCGGCCGGTTGATGGGTATCGCTGCGCTCGACTTATCCTGCGGATTACTGTCGGAACCCCGGGAAGCCCGGGGGCGGCGCTAACTGCTGTTGCGGCTGCGGACGCGGTGCCTGCCGCGGTGGTGGCTGTCGCTTCTGCACCACGTTCGGCGCCGGACGCGTCTCCTGCTGGGCCACCACCTCGGGCTGCTTACAATCGGTCAGCCAGATATCGTAGATCGGGTGTTCGACACCGTGCAGGCCCGGGCTCGCAGCAAACATCCAGCCGGAGAAGATGCGCTTCACTTCGCCTTGCAACGTGATCTCGTCGACTTCGACGAAGGCGTCGGTGTTGGCGGCCTCGGTAGCCGGGCGCGTATAGCAGGCATCCGTCTTCACGCGCAGCGCGCCGAACTGCACGGTCTCGCCGATATCGGCATCGAAATTGATGATGCGGCCGGTGATCTTGTCGAGGCCAGAAAACGCGGCCTTCTTGTTCGGGATCTTCTGCGTCGGCGGTTCGATGACAACCTCGTCGCCGGGCTGCAATGTGGCGGCCGGAGGCGGCGCGCTCTTCGGGGCTTGTTTGGCGTTCGGATTGGGCGACCCCGCTGGCGGCGCATTGGCGACACCTGGCTGCTGTTGCTGCGCAGGCGGCGTGACGCCCAGCGGCGGCGGGAGATCTGACGGGCGAGCGGCCTGTGGATTGTTCTGCGGAATGGTCGTCACATTGCTGCCAGGTGGCGGCGCAAGTGGCTGCGACTGCACGGCACCCGGCGGCGGTGCCCCCATGCCCGGCGACGGACGCGCCGGCAGCAGTCGACCTTGCGGCAATTCCGGCACGTCTTCGTCATCGTCCACAGGCGGTGGCGGCTGCTGAAACTGGCCGCGTGGCACGTTGCCGGGCGGGCGCGGCGGCGGATCCCCGAACAACGGGCCGAACTGCGCCTGCACTGGAGCGGTGCTCAGCGAGGTCGCGGCCAGGAGAGCCGCAAATCCGGCGATGGTCAGGGTTCGGAACATGCAGCGGCGCTCAACCGAGAATCAGGATCGCGACATTGTAGGGGAATGGCCGCGCAATCGCCTCCGGTTAACACGCCGAATGCGGCGACGGAAGGGCGCCATGCTTGACCGCGCGGCATCTGGTCAGCGCCTTCCGTGCGTGAAATAGTTTGGTCAGAGCCGGCACGACCGGCCACCAATCCGGGGCAGCCGGAGCGTCAGGGAGAACGCTTATGACCGACGGAATTCGTCTGGATGGCAAGATCGCCGTGGTCACCGGCGCAGCCGGCGTGATCGGCACCGAGACCATCAAGCTGTTCGCCGCGCGCGGCGCCCGGATCGTCGCGGTCGACCGCGATGCCGCGGCCCTGGCGCGCGCCGTGGCCGGCCTGCCCGCCGCTGCGGAGGCCCTTGCCATCACGGCCGACGTGACCAGCGAGGACGACGTGATCGGATATGTCGCCGCTGCCGTGAAACGATTCGGCAGCATCGACATCTTCTACAACAATGCCGGCATCGAAGGTACCATCACCCCCATCGTCAATGCCTCGCTGGCGGATTTCCGTCGCGTGCTCGACGTCAATGTGGTCGGCGTGTTTCTCGGCATGAAGCATGTGCTGCCGGTGATGCTGAAGCAGGACCGTGGCTCGATCATCAACACGGCCTCGATCGCCGGCCTGATCGGCTCGGCCGAAGTGGCGGTGTACAGCGCAAGCAAGCACGCTGTGATCGGCCTCACCAAAAGCGCCGCGCAGGAATGCACCGGCACCAAAGTGCGCGTGAACGCCGTCTGCCCCGGTCTGATCGATAGCCGCATGCTGTCCGCCATCGTCGATGCCCGCGTCGGCCGCGGCTCGCCGGCCCCTTTGGAAAAAGTCGTCGATCGCGTGCCGCAGCGGCGGCTCGGACTGGCGAGAGAAGTCGCGCCCATCGTCGCGTTCCTCGCCTCGGACGATGCCAGCTACGTTACCGGCTCCGCCTATACCGTCGATGGCGGACGCACCTCCGCATGACCAACAACCAACAAGAGCAGATCATGCCCGTCATTCTCGATCCCGATGCCCATGCCGTCCTCAACGTCTTTCGCGATGCAGGGCGTCCACCTTACGAGACGCTGACGCCGCCGGAAGCGCGCGATTGGTATCTCAAGGCCCGCGCCGTCGCCAATCCGCAGCCGCCCGAACTCGCCTCGGTGAAGGCATTCAGCATTCCCGGCCCGGCCGGCGCGATCCCTGCCCGGCTCTACACGCCCAAGCGATTGCGGCAGCGCGACGGGCTGTCGCCCTGCCTGGTGTTCTTTCACGGCGGCGGCTGGGTGATCGGCGATCTCGACAGCCATGACGTGGTCTGCCGCATCCTCGCCGACGAAGGAGAGATGCTGGTGATCTCCGTCGATTATCGGCTGGCGCCCGAGCACAAGTTTCCCGCCGCCATCGACGATGCCATCGCCGCAACGCGCTGGATCGCCGACAACGCCGTGCAGCTCAATGTGGACGTGACGCAGCTTGTGGTCGGCGGCGACAGTGCGGGCGGTAATCTCGCCGCCATCGTCGCCATCGACGCGCGCGACAATGACGGGCCGAAGCTCAACGGTCAGATGCTGATCTATCCCGCCACCGATTTTCGCATGGACCGTCCCTCGCACAGCGAGCCGGAAACCAGTTGTCTACTGACGCACAACGTCATCCGCTGGTTTGCCGATCACTATCTCACCAGCGCCGAGGACATCGAGAACTGGCGCGCCTCGCCGGCGCGCGTGGCTGATCTGCAGGGCCTGCCGCCGGCCTATGTGCTGATCGCCGGCGCCGATCCGCTCCGCGACGAAGGCGACGACTATGCCAGGCGGTTGGCCGAAGCAGGTGTGGCCGTGAAACTCCAGCGCTATCCCGGCCAATTCCACGGCTTCATCACCATGGGCAAAATTTTGCCGAAGGCGAATGAAGCGCTGCAGGACATCGGCGGATGGCTGAAAGGCTTGTGAGCTGCCTGATGGGTTGAGGGCACCCGGGCCGCATCTCCATTTGTGCGAGGACCAATGCGTTATCGGTGCGCTCAACCCGTCCCAGAGACGCAGAAAAGCCGCGCATGTCGCCATGCGCGGCTTTTCTGACTCGACGGTCCAATTACGATCCGGGTGTCCAGGCCTCATAGTCGCCGGTGGCTTTCGGACGCCGTCCCGAGGCCAGCGTCGAGCCCGACGGACGATAGGCTTCCGGCGTTCCAGTCAGGTTCGGCTGATGCGGCTTCTGCCACTCGCGGGGCTGATAGTCGTTCTCGCTCGGCACCTCGTCGGTGGTGTGATGCATCCAGCCATGCCAGCCGGTCGGGATGCGGCTCGCTTCGGCGTAGCCGTTATAGGTGACCCAGCGCCGCTCGAAGCCGAGCGTGGGATCGATCTTGCCGCCCTTGGTTCGATAATAGCGGTTACCCTGCTCGTCGGTGCCCACCAGTTCGCCGTATCGGCTGGTCCAGAGATCGGTCCCGAAAGTCGAGCCACTCCACCAGGTGAAGAATTTCAGCAGGAAATTTTTCATATCTTGAGCCGTCCAGGATTCGTAGGCCCGTTGATGCCACCCGGGCCCTCAAAAGTCCAGTTGCCGGGCATTGTCCCGTCCCGCGCAACTGTTCGTGACAGAAATCGCCGCCGCAGAGGCTGGGTCGACCTAAGTCGCAGGCAATGCTCGACTTTGTTCATCCTGCATACAGCGTCGAGGCGCCAAACAGTCAGCACATGCAGTGACACGATGGAACCTGGCTCGTGCGAGACCGTTGCCAGCTTATCCAGATAGGAGACGACGATGACTGGTTTGAAAATTTTGAGTGTTGCAGCATTGGCGGCGATCGCCGTTCCGAGCATGGCAACGCCGAGCTTCGCGATCGATAAGCGTGTGGTCATCGGCGGCGGCGGTGGCGGCGTCCATGTGGGCGGCGGTGGCGGTCCGCGCTTCGGCGGTGGTGGCGGCTGGCATGGCGGGGGTCACCGGTTCGGTGGCGGCGGCTGGCACGGTGGCGGTCACCGGTTCGGTGGCGGCGGTTGGCGCGGCGGTGGCTTCGGACCCGGCTTTGCAGCCGGCGCCATCATCGGTGGCGGCCTTGCGGCCAACAGCTACTATGGCAACCCGTACGGCAGTTCCTACGGTTACTACGCTGGCAGCCCCGCTTATGGCAGCAGCTATTACGATGACGACGCGTAGGACGTGGTCGAAGTCGCACCGCAGAGCAGCGGCGGAGATGTGGATTATTGCATCCGCACCTTCAAGTCGTACAACGTGCGGACCGGAACTTATCTTGGCTATGACGGGCAGCGTCACTCCTGCCCGTAACGGCAGATCGTAGCGATCAACTGACGGTCAGCGAAGGGCAGCTCTGTGCTGCCCTTCGTCGTTTGTGGTTGCGTCATCGTGCATAGCATCTAAGACAGTGGACGAGTCGAAAACCCCCAAGGTCGCAGCGCTGCACCCGAACGAAACCGAGCGCCTCAAGGCGCTCCGTTCTTATGGCATTCTCGATACGGCCATCGAGCCCTCATTCGACGACATCACCAAGATCGCGAGTTACGTCTGCCAGACGCCGATTTCTATTATCAGCCTGGTCGACGAAGGCCGGCAGTGGTTCAAGTCCGAGATCGGGCTTGGCGTGCGTCAGACTCCGATGGATCAATCCATCTGTGCTCATGCGATCCTCGAACACAGTTTCCTCGAAGTGGAAGACGTTACCAAGGACGCTCGCTTCAGGCACAATCCTTTGGTCACCGGCAATCCGAACGTTCGCTTTTACGCTGGCGCGCTGCTGCGCACGCCGGATGGTTTGCCGCTCGGCACCGTCTGTGTGCTCGACGACAAGCCGCGCACTTTGTCGCCGGAACAGCGCGACGTGCTGGCCGCCCTCGCCCGACAGGTGATGGCGCAGATGGAATTTCGCCGCGCACTGGTCCTTGCGGACAGGCTGCAGCGTAATATCAGCCGCCTGATGGCAGTGGCCGGACATGATCTCAAGCAGCCGCTGCAGGTGATGGTGATGGCCATCGATCGCATCCGCAACAAGCTCACCGACGAGAAGGACCGCCAGCGGCTCGGCTACGCCATCGAGGCCGGCATGCGCATGGCGGAGGAACTCGACCGTCTGGCCGAGACGTCGGTGCTGGGCGCCGGCCTCGGCGCGCCGAGCTTGCAGGCATTTCCGCTGCAGGACATTTTCGATTCCATCAGGGTCAATTGGCGACTGCACGCCGAGGCCAAAGGGCTCGAACTCACGGTGCTGCCGAGCAAAGCAAGGATCGTGAGCGACCCCGGCATGCTTCGCGCGATTCTGGGAAATCTCGTCGGCAACGCGATCAAATACACCGAGCGTGGACGCGTGCTGGTCGGCTCGCGCAAGCGCCACAACGCGATCAGTCTGGAAGTGCTGGACACCGGCTCGGGTATTCCGGCCGAACAGTTGTCATCGATCTTCGATGCATTTCATCAGATCAACCCTGCCAGCGAAGGCCTTGGTCTCGGCCTGTCCATCGTGCGCCGAACGGCCGAAGCGCTGGGGCACCCGATCGCGTTGAAATCCGATCTCGCCCGCGGTTCGCATTTCACTATCGAAGTACCCCTGGCAGCCGACTCTTCGGCCTGAGGATCATTCGCCGGCGCCGGGCAGCTCACGGCGTGTGGGCTCGGCCGCTGCAGCATGCCATTCGTTATTGCCGAGCGGCAAAGCTTGTTGGCGTGCGTCCACCGGTCAGGGTTCGGTAGAGATGCACGCTCCAGAGATAAACGAGAAAGTCTGCGACGATCTTCGCGCTGATCAGTCCGAACACCGGCAGCGCGATCTCGAAATTCCCGGTGGCCAGAAAAATCAGGAGTAGCGCGAAAGCCGCCAGGCCGTAGATCGGCTGCAGCGTATCCAGCGCCTTGATCGGCAGCATGCGCAAACCGAGCCGGCCATAGCGACGATTGCCGGTCATGTCGCGATTCCAGTATTGCGTTTGCAGGAAGCCGGCAAACCAGCGACGACGCTGGCGAAGGAAATCCATCGCGTTCGACGGAGCATTAGTGCGCGCCAACGACAGGCCGACCATGCGCAGCTGCCAGCCGAGGCCGTGATCGGTGGAATAGCGATGCAGACGATGCGTCAGTTCGTAATCCTCAACCAGACATTCGGCATCGAAGCCGCCCACCTTGATCAGCGCATCGCGGCGAAAGCCGGCAAACGCGCCCGAGATCAGCAGCAGGCTGTTGCCGCGCATCCAGGCGAAGCGCGAGATTACGTTGCGGATATATTCGTAGGTCTGGAACCACTGCATGAGACGGCCGCCGATGCCGGAATGGCAGACGGGAACAAGAATACCGCCGGCTGCAACCAGATGTGCATCGCATGCGAATGCGCTACGCATCTCCGCAATGGCATCGCGCGCCATGAAGGTGTCGGCGTCCAGCGTGATCAGCAGATCCGTGTCGGCCTTCACGATGGCCGCATTCAGCGCGCGGGCTTTGCCCTGATGCGGCAACCTTAGCCAATGCAGGCGCGACGCACCGAGTCGGCCTATGCTGTCATGCCCGACCATTGGGATCGCGAGTCCGTAACGATCGCGCAGGACGGCTGCGGTGTCGTCGCGCGAGCCGTCATCGGCGATCATGATGAGATCCGGAGCGTCGCTCTGCGCCTCAACGGCCGCGAGCACGGCCGGCAGCGAAGCGGCTTCGTTATGTGCGGCAATCAGAATGCCCAGTGAAGGACGAGGTTGCGACGGTTTCGCGGATGTTCGTTTCGATGCGTGCGTGAAGGCCAATGGAAACGTCTGCTGCACCACATAAAACATCAGCAGCGTGTCGTAGGCGATATAGACCATGCCCGCCGACCACGCCCAAATGCTGCTCAGCCACAGCGATCGTCCGAACAGCACGAACCAGACAGCAATCACGACGAGATAGATGATCAAGCTGACCACCGGCATCCGCCGCGGCGTGATCCGAGGCGATGCCACCGCAAAAGCCTGCTGGAGAGAATAGGTCATGCCATCGATCAAAGCGCCGGTCCGGATACGCAACAGTGAGAGCTACGAAGGAACATGGATCGGGTTGCGCCGCCGCGGCTAAATAGCGCGCGATGACGAGCGGGTGGGAACACGAATACGTCATGCATGTCGCATGACAGTCGCCCAATCACCGATCCGCCGTTACACCCGCACCGCCATGGTCTTGCACTGGCTGATCGCTCTTCTGATCACCATCAATGTCGCGCTGATCTGGAGCGTCGACTACATCCCTGAAGAGCGAATTCGGTTTGTCATCGATTCACACAAATCGTTCGGCATCACCGTGCTGGGCCTGGTGTTGATGCGGCTTTTGTGGCGTGCCGCCAATCGGCCGCCCGATCTACCCGATAGCTATCCGCGCGCCGAAAAGAGGACGGCCCATGCGGCCCATATCGCGCTCTATGTCCTGATGATCGGCTTGCCGCTGTCGGGTTGGATGCATGACAGCGCCTGGAAAGCCGCCGGTGAGATCAAGATGTCTCTGTTCGGTTTGTTCGAGTGGCCGCGGATTAGCTGGATCATGAACGTTGAGCCCGTCACCAAGGAACGCCTGCATAGCCTGTTCGGCGGCATCCATCACTGGCTGGCCTATGGACTCTACGGATTGGTCGGCCTGCATATCGCCGCCGCACTGAAACACCAGTTTTGGGACGGCCACGCCGAACTGCAGCGGATGTGGCCGGGCCGCGACGCCGCCGAGCCAGCTACCCCTTCGTCGCCAGCGCCACGCCGGCAAGCGTGAAGCTCAGCGCTGCGATCTGTACGATGCCGAGGGGCTCGTGCAACATGAAGGACGCGCCGACGACGCCGATTACCGGGACGGCCATGGTCCCGATCGCCGCCACCGAGGCCGGCAACAATTTGAGCGCGGCAAACCAGCAGACATAAGCGAGGCAGAAGCCGATCAGCCCAATATAAGCGAAGGCGCTCCAGCCGACGATGGTCAGTTGCTGCGGATGAAGGGTCTCCCATGCCAGGCCGACCAGCAGCACCGGGAAGCTCCCCAGCACGATCTGCCAGCCGGCCGAGGCGAGCAACGGCATCTGCAGCGGATACTTCTTCCCCAGCACCGTGCCGCCGGCGAAACCGAATGCGCCGGTGATGGCCATCACCAGCCCCAGCAGCTTTTCGGGCGTGACATGGACGCCGTCGCCGGCCAGCAGCGCGGCGATGCCGGCAAATGCCATCAGCATGGCAACGATCCGCCGCAACGACAGCGTCTCGCCGAGAATTCGCCACGCCAGCACGGCAGCCCAGATCGGCATCGTATAGGCGATCACCGCGGCCTCCCCGGCCGGCAACCACAGCAGCGCCAGACTCATCAGCGCCATCCAGCCGAACACGTTGAGCAACGCCAGCACGATCAGGCGCCGCCATTGCCCGGCGGGAACCCGCAGGCTTTCGCCGCGCGCCAGTGCGAGTCCGCACAGCACCGATCCGCCGATCACGCCCGCCGCGCCGCGCCCGGTCAAAGGCGGCCATTCGGTGAGCAGGAGCTTGGTCACCGGCCAGTTGAAGCCCCATCCGATCGAGGTGACCAGCAGGAACAGCACGCCAAGCGACGCGAATCGCGGCCGCGCGTTAGGCAAATTCAAATCGGGCATGAATGGGCATTTCCGGGAGGAGATTCGGGGTCACCTTGCGCGTATTCGCCGGTTCCAACCACCGCCAGTCGTGGAAACCGGCCATCCCGCCGCTGCAGGCCTCAACGTCATCCGGCTGCAAGGCTGAAATGCAACACTTTAGCGCCCTGTGAACAGCGGGCACGGTGGGCTCCGCAGACGGTTTGCGAAAAAATTTCGGCTTCCGATTCCGTGAGGACTCACCGATAGTTGGCGCTGTTCAGGGTGCGGCTCGGCCCCCTGGTTATCCACCCTTTCCACCATATTTAGTATTTGATTCAGGAACCGTCACTAATCCTTGACGCGAGAGATCGGTTTGGCCTAATTTTCGGATTGTCCGGTGCGAGCAGTTAGTCGTCTCGCCCGACGCTCCCAAAATGGGTCCTGACCGATCACTTCGTCCCTCCAAGGAGGTTACGGGGACCGGGGATCTGTGCCCTGAAAGCCAGAGCTTTGGAGCAAACAGATTGGGCCGGAAAACCGGCTCAAACCACGCGTTAAGGCGTTAGGATCAGGCAGAAATGTCGGATCCGGGATGCATGACCCCGGCACTTCCGGACGGCCTCAAATGGCCCAGCCATGCTCCGATAAGAGACACAAAGACCGGTTTAGCCGGAAAATCTTGCGGCGAATTTGAGGCACCCTTGCGGCGACCTCAAGACCGCGAACTGAAATCGCCGACCCACCAGATGTGGTGTCGGACATGAGACGGGGCAC
>JAPLPC010000625.1 GCA_026400425.1 Hyphomicrobiales bacterium
CTCACTTCTTCTTCCACCCGCCACGATGTCCGGGCGCGCCGCCTGAACTTCGCGGGGCAGGGCCGAATTCGGGGCCGGACTCGCGCGAGTTTTTCGGCTGGAAGATCTTGCTTTCCATGCCCGGGCCCATCTCGTCCAGCGTCGGCTTGCGCGCCTTGCTGCTGAACTTGCCGCGCGCTTTGCCTTGCGCAGCCTTGTCGAGTTGGGCCGGCAGATTGGCGGCGTTGCCGTATTTCTTTTCGCCTTTATAGGCACCGCCGCGCGCCGCGACATTGCGCTGCTTGACGGTGGGATCATCGACCACGGCCAGTTCGGTGGCGCGCAGCCGCTTGACCTCGTCGCGCAAGCGCGCATTCGGACTTCGAGATCGGCGAGCACGGTCTCGAAGTTATGACCGATGGCGATGGCGTCGTCGGCCATGCCGCCGCCGCCGATATCGACCAGCACGCGGTCGCCTTCATAGACCGACCCGAGAATATCGCCGATCGACTTCTTGACGCTTTCCGGCGTGATCCCGTGCAGGGTGTTGTATTCGACCTGCTTCTCGCGGCGGCGATCGGTCTCGGCGATCGCGCGCTTCATCGAGCCGGTCATCTGGTCGGCATAGAGAATGACGCGGCCATCGACGTTGCGCGCAGCGCGGCCGATGGTCTGGATCAGCGAGGTCTCCGAGCGCAAAAAGCCTTCCTTGTCGGCATCGAGAATGGCGACCAGCGCGCATTCGGGAATGTCGAGGCCTTCGCGCAGCAGATTGATGCCGACCAGCGCGTCGAACGCGCCAAGCCGAAGATCGCGGATGATCTCGATGCGCTCGATGGTGTCGATGTCCGAATGCATGTAGCGCACGCGGATGCCCTGTTCGTGCAGGAACTCCGTCAAGTCTTCGGCCATCCGCTTGGTCAGCACGGTGATCAGCGAGCGATAACCTTGCGCCGCGGTGGCGCGAACTTCGCCGAGCAGATCGTCCACCTGGGTGCGGGCGGGGCGGATATTGACGGGCGGATCGATCAGGCCGGTGGGGCGGATGACCTGCTCGGCGAACACGCCGCCGCTTTCCTGCAACTCCCAGCCCGACGGCGTCGCCGACACCGCAACTGTCTGCGGGCGCATCATGTCCCACTCCTCGAACCGCAGCGGCCGGTTGTCCATGCAAGACGGCAGCCGGAAGCCATATTCCGCCAGCGTCGCCTTGCGGCGGAAGTCGCCTTTGAACATACCGCCGATCTGCGGCACGGTGACGTGGCTCTCGTCGGCGAACACCAGCGCATTGTCGGGGACGTATTCGAACAGCGTCGGCGGCGGCTCACCCGGCCGGCGGCCGGTGAGATAGCGCGAATAGTTCTCGATGCCGGCACAGGCGCCGGTGGCTTCCATCATTTCGAGATCGAAGGTGGTGCGCTGTTCCAGCCGCTGCGCTTCTAGCAGGCGGCCTTGATTGTGCAGCTGCTCGAGCCGCCACTTCAACTCGTCCTTGATGGACTTCATCGCCTGGATCAGCGTCGGCCGCGGCGTGACGTAATGCGAATTCGCGTAGATCTTCACGAATTCCAGCTCGTCCTGCTTGTGGCCGGTGAGCGGGTCGAATTCCTCGATGCTCTCGACGGTGTCGCCGAACAGGTTGACGCGCCAGGCGCGGTCCTCGTAATGCGCCGGGAAGATATCGACGACGTCGCCGCGCACCCGGAACGTGCCGCGGGTGAAGTCGTGCTGCGTGCGCTTGTATTGGAGCGCGACGAGATCGGCGATCAGCTGGCGCTGGTCGATGCGCTCGTCCTTCTTCAGCGCAAAGGTCATCGCGGTATAGGTTTCGACCGAACCGATACCATAGATGCACGACACCGAGGCGACGATGATGACGTCGTCGCGCTCCAAGAGCGCACGCGTCGCCGAATGGCGCATGCGGTCGATCTGCTCGTTGATCGAGGAATCCTTCTCGATGTAAGTGTCGGTGCGCGGGACGTAGGCCTCGGGCTGGTAGTAGTCGTAATAGGACACGAAATATTCGACGGCGTTGTCGGGGAAGAAGTTCTTGAACTCGCCATACAGCTGCGCCGCCAGCGTCTTGTTCGGCGCGAGAATGATCGCCGGGCGCTGCGTCGCCTCGATCACCTTGGCCATGGTGTAGGTCTTGCCGGAGCCGGTCACGCCGAGCAGCACTTGCGTGCGGTCGTTACGGTCGATGCCCTCGACCAGTTCCTTGATCGCGGTCGGCTGATCGCCTTTCGGCTCGTATTCCGACTTCAATTCGAACCGCATGCCGCCTTCGGATTTCTCCGGCCGCGGCGGCCGGTGCGGCGACCACACTTTGGTGCCGCCGTCCTGTTTGCGGAATTCCGGACGGCCGTCGCGGATCAGGGCTTCCAGCGCATCGGCCGTGGCCTGAACGCCGAGTGCCTCCATCTTGTTGCGCGGCGGCCGGGCCGTCAGCGCCTCGGCATCCTCCTCGTCGGTGGTGAAGCCGAGTTGCTTGGCGAGTTCCGGATCAAGGGTCGGGATCGAGGCCGAGGTGTTGTAATTCGCCTGCGGGGCTTCCTCAAAACCCTTCTGCTCGCTCAGCCGCGGCGCGTAGGGGGCGACGACAGGTTGCGGAAACGGCTGCAGTGGCGTCGGGCGCGCGCCCTGGTCTCCTTCGAATTTTTTAGGCGTCGATTTGCGCGCGCGATGCACGGCCGCCTCGCCGCCGGAGCGACGCTCGAACGAATTGCTCGGTGGCGGCTGCAGACCGGTGCCCGATCCCATCCCGGCATCGCCGCGATTGATCGCGGGATTCAGCAGTTCCGCCAGTGCAGGGCCGATCGGCTTCACATCCGGACGGCCGGCACCGGCCTTCGCTCGGGGCGTCTTGGTTGATTTCGCGGGCTTTTTCGATGTGTCGGGTTTCTTCGCCATGGCCGGAATATGGGGCGAGTCCCGCCGCGGTGAAAGAGCCCGCGGAGAGGAACGAGCCGGAAGGATTTCTACGCGAGATCGCCGAGTGCCATCGCGATGCTGGGGCCGCCGTATCACGGCCCAGTATTGCGAGAAGCGCGCTCGCCACAGGCCGAAGCCGAAAGATGGGGATAAAGCAATCGAAGGGCGATTCACGTAAGATAACAACTTTTGGATGTGTCGCGAATCTGGCGAGTTCCATCCATTCGGGCTGACGCATTTCTCTCGGGGGCGGTCATGTTTTCAAGATTTGCGACGCGCATATCTGCGCGAACGATGGTGCTTGCGCTCGTAGCCTCGATGCTGGCGGGCTGTGCTGAGATCAACAAGCGCGGGGGAGTGGTTGCTGAGATGGAGGACTATGTCCTCTTTAAAGCGCAAACAAAAAGTCACCGCCTATTCAGGTCTTATACGCTGATCGGGGTCCTCATGGCTGCTGCGCGGCAAGGGGGGCACAATCAAGCGGATAGATCGGCGATCGAAGGTAGCTTGAAGGAAGCACTTCGTGTTGCGTTTGAGACATATGCTTGCCTCTATCCAAACAGCGCGGCGCTGGGCGCAGACGGTGTCAATCCAAGTATTCATAGTTGGATTGGTGCAGCTACCAAGACGGGAGACTCGACGACGGCCTTTCGCGTCACAGACATTGACGAACCGGCAAACTGCCAGTTCTTCGACGAAAAAATGGCGCGGCTCGATTATGCACTCTATCGATTGGCCCTGAGTGCATTGTTCAACGAGCAAACCAACACCCAACTCTCGTCGATCCGAGATAAGCTCATCGGCGAAGTTCCGGTCATTTCCGCCACCGCCAAAGCTGCCATATTCGGTGTCAAAGCAGTCAATCAGGCAACCACAATCGTCGATGATCTACTCAATTTGAGTTTTTCGAGCCTCGGACCAGTCATCGCACTTCTCCCGCTTTATAGGGATGCACTTGAGCTTAACATGTGGGTGATCATGACGTCGCTTAACAAGTGGTGTCATCTCAATGTCGGAAGTGACACTGCCCGTATTATCAATGCGGACGGAACTCCTGCGTTAACAAACATGGAGCCGTGCGATAAACGCGATTACGTCTACTATATCTTGAATCGCGGCGGTGGAAACTTATCTCTTTGGAGAAATTTCGTTTGGCACATGAACTACGAAAATCCATACATCGAAGCCTATGCTCCCCATTTCCTTCTCGTGACTCGCTTTATCTGGCGATCTTGCAACAACTACTTGATCCAGGCCGAATGTACCGCGCTGATGAAGGACGCCTTGAGCTATGCAAAAGGGCAGTCGTTGCAAATCGGCGTGAGTTTCACTAATCCGAGAAATGATCGCATCGACACGGTGTCAAGACCGTCCTCAACGAGGGTTGTCCGACGCCCGGGGCACGGACACGATAGCCCCTCGGATCCTGCGCGTTCTGGGCGTGATACCGACCCGACAGGTTCGATTGTTCGCCCGACTCTTCCAGCTGTGCCCACACCTCAGTGAACGATCGAGCGCACTTACTCGCTCGCAATGCCGAACTATCGTCTGGTTATTGACCGGCAATGCAGCTTTGGTTTGATGATACGGACGGTAAACTGCCTCGGCTAAAAACCGGCTTCGCTGGGACATAGCCTCACGATTGACTTATCTCCGGCCTTCTGGCGAACTCCGCGTTCAATCGCACAGGGCCGTCCTATGATCGATCTCTATTACTGGAGCACGCCGAACGGCCATAAGATCACGATCTTTCTCGAAGAGGCCGGGATGCCCTACAAGGTCATCCCGGTGGAGATCGGCAAGGGCGAGCAGTTCAAGCCGGAATTCCTGGCGATCGCGCCCAACAATCGCATTCCGGCGATGGTCGATCATGATCCGACAGGCGCCGCCAGGCCGGTGGCGATATTCGAATCCGGCGCCATGCTGCTGTATCTCGCGGACAAGACCGGGAAGTTCCTGTCCACCGACGTGACGGCGCGCTACGATGCGATCCAGTGGCTGTTCTGGCAGATGGGCGGGCTCGGGCCGATGGCGGGGCAGAACCATCACTTCCGCAATTATGCGCAGGAGAAGATCACCTACGCGATCGATCGCTATGTGAATGAAACCAACCGGCTGTATGGCGTGCTCAACAAGCGCCTCGCCGATCGCGACTTCATCGCCGGCGACTATTCGATCGCCGACATGGCGAGTTATCCGTGGATCGTGCCCTTCAAGAACCAGGGCCAGGACATCGATGATTTTCCGCATCTCAAGCACTGGATGGAGCGGATCGCACAGCGCCCCGCCGTGCAGCGCGCCTATGCGGTGGCGAAACAGATCAATCCGAATTTCGGCCAGCCACGGGTCCGTACCGAGGAGGAACGCAAGATTCTGTTCGGGCAGACATCGCGCGTGGTGAAAGACTGACACTCGACACCTTGCGGCGCCGTTGCGACGGCCCGTTTTGCTGGCGCACACGGATGGCGCTGGCGCATAAGGGGCTGGAGGCGACCTCGACCCCATGGCGCTTCACCGAAAAGGATACGATCGCCGCGCATCAATCCGAGAAAGTGCCGGTGCTGCTCGACGGCGACCGCGCGATCAACGACTCCTGGGCCATCGCAACCTATCTTGAAGACACCTATCCCGACCGGCCGTCGCTGTTCGGTGGGGACGGCGGGCGCGCGATGGCGCGGATGATCAATTGGTGGGGTGACACCGTGGTTATCGCGGGCATGTTTCCGATGATCGTCGCCGATATCCACGGCCATCTGGCGCCGGCAGACCAGGCCTATTTCCGTCAATCGCGCGAGGCCCGGTTCAAGAAAACGCTGGAAGAGGTTTCATCGGCACGCGATCGTGACGTGGTCGCGTTCAGGAAGTCGCTCGACCCGGTCAGGCTGACGCTGAAAACCCAACCCTATCTCGGCGGCGCCGCACCGAACTATGCCGATTACATCGTGTTCGGTCCATTCCAGTGGGCGCGCGCGATCTCATCGTTCCAGCTATTGGAAGCCGACGATCTCGTGCATGCATGGCGCGACAGGATGCTCGATGCCTTTGACGGCATGGCACGCAAATCGGCGGGCTACGACGTGTAGTCGCCGCCGGCGGCAGAAACAGTCGGAACGATGCTCCTGACGAGCGGTTAAGCGGTCCTCACG
>JAPLPC010000589.1 GCA_026400425.1 Hyphomicrobiales bacterium
CCGGCCTTGGCCTCAGCATCAGCGACAGGATTGTCCGGCGCATGGGCGGGCGGATCGCGCTGGACAGCCTTGAGGGCAAAGGCGCGACGTTTGAATTTTCCATCCCCCTTGCCGCTGCGGATGGTGGCGAGAACACGGAGTCCGCTTTCATCGCGCCGGACCTCAGCGGCAAATCGGTGATGCTGGTGGCGCCGCAAAGTATCGAGGCGTCGTTGATCGCACGACGGTTGGAGCGCTGGGGCGCACAACCCTACACGGTCACGGACGCGGATGTCGCGCTTGCTCTTTTGCCGGAGCGGCCATGGCACGCCCTGCTGATCGACCGCGCGCTCGGTGCCGACGCTTTCGAGCGGCTTGCCGAGCGTTCGGTCGCCCATGCCACACAGCGCATCGGCCTGTTCACGCCGGCGATGCGACATGAGCTGCAGCCAATCGCAACTGAAGGGCTGAGCGGCTATCTGATCAAACCGCTCCGCGCGGCATCGCTGGCGAAGCTGCTCGGCTCGTCCGCAGCCGACCCCGCGCTGCCTGGCGATGAGACCGAACCGCTGCGCGCGGCCCCCGTAGCCCGCAGCGGCCTGTCGATCCTCGTCGCCGAGGACAACGAGATCAACGCCTTGCTGATGCGCGCATTGCTGACGCGGCTCGGGCATCGCACCGTGGTGACCACCGACGGCGCGCAGGCGCTAGAATCCTGGCTGGCCTCCGATGCCGCCGGCACGCCTTTCGATCTGGTGCTGATGGACATCCAGATGCCCATGCTCGACGGCATCGAAGCCGCCAAGCGCATCCGCGCCCTGGAGGCCGGCCAGCGCGTCCGTCGCACGCCGATCCTGGCATTGACCGCCAATACGCTGGTGGAAGATCGCTATGCCTGTTTCGAAGCCGGCATGGATGGCTTCCTGCTGAAGCCGCTGGACCGCGACAAGCTGGAAGACGCGCTGAAGCATCTCGCCGCTGGACGGCATATCGCGGCGTAGCGGATCATCGCGCGTCCTGTCACGCCCGCGCAACACAGCCGTCACACCTCTGTCGATCAGCCATGGTGTCTGATGCGGATGGGCCGCGTCGATTCGCGTTTGGCTATCCGCGGCCGGGGTAAGTCGGGGATTGGCTATGCAGGGCAACGAACTCGCTCGATCGACGCCGGAGATCTTGAAGCCTGGCTTCACGAAAACAGGCGTCATCAAGCCTGGCGTCATGCAGCTGTTGCGGCCGCATAACATGGCGCTGGCGGCGCAGACCGCGATCACCTGGTTCAAGCCGCCGCTCGCCATCGATCCTGCCAATCTCAATCCGAACACGACCGTGTCGCTCGGACGCATGGGTCCGCTCGAAGTCCGCCTCGCCCAGGACAAGCGCGACGTGAAGCGCGCGCAGCGGCTGCGCTACAAGGTGTTCTACAAGAACGGTACTGCGATTGCCGACGCCACCACTATGCTGGCGCGCCGCGATAAAGATGCGTTCGACAAAATCTGCGATCATCTGCTGGTCATCGATCATGCTGCCAAGCCGACGCTGTCGGGCCGACAGCCCGTGGTCGGCACCTATCGGCTGCTCCGCCACGACATGGCCACGCGGCACGGCGGCTTCTACACGCAGAATGAATTCGATCTCGACGCCATGTTGAATGCGCATCGCGGCCTGCGGTTCCTCGAACTCGGCCGCTCCTGCGTGCTCGAGCGTTATCGCACCAAGCGCACCGTCGAACTACTGTGGCACCGATCCGGATCGGCTCGCATTGCCGTTGTCGTTTCTGCATCACCACGCCCGCGCGCCGGAGCCGTGGCGCGCCCGTGCGCATGGTTCGCGTTATGTCGAGATGAACCGGATGCCGAAGGACGTCATCGACCGGAAGGCCGCGCTGCGCGCACTGCCGCCGCTGATCAAGGGCTATCTGCGGTTGGGAGCGATGATCGGTGACGGCGCGGTGATCGATCATCAGTTCGGCACCACCGACGTGCTGATCGTGATGCCGGTCTCGGCGATCGGCGCGCGATATATCGAACATTTCGGCGGCGAGGCGAAGGCGGCTTGAGTAGACGCTGATTGCTCAGTCCCTCATGGTGAGGAGCGCGCATCTCGCGCGCGTCTCGAACCATGCGTTGGTGAAGCACCGCGCTTGCCGCCATCCTTCGAGACGCCGCTTCGCGGCTCCTCAGGATGAGGGCTTACAGCCTCCGTAACGCGACATTCTCGATCACGTGGTCGGCGCCCTTCTTCAGGATCAAGGTCGCCCGCGGCCGTGTCGGCAAAATATTGTCTTCGAGATTGGCCAAATTGGTCCGCTCCCAGATCGCGAGCGCCGTTGCTGTCGCTTCTTCGTCGGACAACAAGGCATAACGATTGAAGTAGGATCGCTTGTCGTGGAAGGCGGTGTCGCGCAGCGCCAGGAAGCGCTTCACATACCACTCGCGCAGCGCCGGTTCGTCGGCATCGATATAGACTGAGAAATCGAAGAAGTCGGACACGACAGGCACGGCCTTGCCGTCGCGCGGCAGCCGGCCGGCCTGCAGCACGTTGACGCCTTCGACGATCAGGATGTCGGGCTGGTCGATCTCGACGAACTTGTCCGGCACGATATCGTAAGTCAGATGCGAATAGACGGGGGCGCGGACATTGGTGCGACCGGCTTTGATGTCGCTCAGAAACTGCAGGAGCAACGGCAGATCGTAGCTCTCCGGAAAGCCCTTTTTCTGCATGATGCCGTTGCGCTCAAGCACCGCATTCGGAAACAGGAAACCGTCGGTGGTGATCAGATCCACTTTCGGCCGCGGCGACCAGCGCGCCAACAGCGCCTGCAGCACGCGGGCCGTGGTGGATTTGCCGACCGCCACCGAGCCGGCAACGCCGATGATATAGGGCATCTTGCGGTCCTCGATGCCGAGGAACTTGCGCTGCGCCACATAGAGCCGCTGATGCGCACCGACATACATCGACAGCAGACGCGACAGCGGCAGATAGATCTCCTCCACCTCGCGCAGATCGAGGCGATCATGCATCGAGCGCAGCGCCGCGATCTCGTCGGCATTCAGCGCCATCGGCATGTCGTCGCGCAGCTTCGCCCACTTGGCGCGGGGATAGTTGCGATACGGATCGTATTTCTGCTCGGGTGCCCGCGTATCCATCAGAGTGTCCCGTCTATGAAGCCAGCGACTTGGTCGGTCTGCTTCGTCAGTCGCTTTTGCGCGACGCTTTCTCTTGGAGTCCCGATTGCTGTGTGCGTGCTCCGAGCGCCGCCTCGACGTCCTGAATCGTGATACCGCGCGACTTCAGCATCACCAGCAGATGAAACAGCACGTCGGCGCTTTCATTGATGAGATCAGTGCGATCATCATCCACCGCGGCGATGACGGCCTCCACGGCCTCCTCGCCGAATTTCTTGGCGCAATGCACGGCGCCCTTGTCAAGCAGCTTCTTCGTATAGGAGGTTTCGCCATCGGCCGCCGCGGCGCGGGCATCGATGGTGGCGGCGAGATCGTGAAGCGTGAAGGGCATCTGTGACCTCGTTTACGGATCGAGCCGCATCGGCAGCCCGGCACGCGTCATGTGATCCTTGGCCTGGCGGATAGTAAACTCACCGAAGTGAAAAATCGAGGCGGCGAGCACCGCGGTGGCATGACCGGACCTGATACCATCGACCAGGTGATCGAGATTGCCGACGCCGCCCGAGGCGATCACCGGCACGGCGACGCTGTCGGCAATGGCGCGGGTCAATTCGATGTCGAATCCGGTGCGGGTGCCGTCGCGATCCATCGAGGTCAGCAAGATTTCACCGGCGCCGAGCGACACCACTTCCTGGGCGAATTCGATGGCATCGATGCCGGTCGATTTGCGGCCGCCATGGGTGAAGATTTCCCAGCGCGACCCCGCACGCTTGGCGTCGATGGCGACGACGATGCACTGGTCGCCGAATTTCTCCGCAGCTTCCTTGACGAACAGCTTGTTGGCCACCGCCGCCGAATTGATCGACACCTTGTCGGCGCCAGCGCGCAGCAATGACTTGATATCATCCACGGTGCGGACGCCGCCGCCGACGGTGAGCGGCATGAAGCAGGCTTCGGCCGTGCGGCGGACCACGTCCATCATGGTGCCGCGGTTTTCATGGGTCGCGTTGATGTCGAGAAACGTCAGCTCGTCCGCACCGGCAGCGTCATAGGCGATGGCGGCTTCGACGGGATCGCCGGCGTCGCGCAGATCGACGAAGTTGACGCCCTTGACGACGCGGCCGTCCTTGACGTCGAGGCAGGGAATGACGCGGACCTTGAACATGGGTTTGTCCTATGCGGCCTTGATCAGAGCGAGCGCTGCCGCGGGATCGATACGGCCGTCATACAGTGCACGGCCGGAAATGGCGCCTTCGAGTTTTTTAGCGCGCGGCTCCAGCATGGCCTTGATGTCGTCGATCGAAGCGAGACCGCCGGACGCGATCACCGGAATCGAAATCGCATCGGCCAGCGCGATGGTCGCGTCCCAGTTGATGCCCTTGAGCAGACCATCCCGCGCGATGTCGGTGAAGATGATGGCGGCGACGCCGGCATCCTCGAAACGCTGCGCGATCTCCAATGCCGTGACGGTGGAGGTCTCCGCCCAGCCGCATCGAGACCGACGGCGACGCGGCCGGGGAATTTCCTTGCGGCCTGCTTCACCAGTTCGGGATCGCGCACCGCCGCCGTGCCGATGATGACGCGGGCGATGCCCTTCGACAGCCAGGCTTCGATGGTCGCGAGATCGCGAATGCCGCCGCCGAGTTGCACCGGAAATTTCACCCGGGTCAGCATCGCCTCGACGGCCTGCGCGTTCACCGGCTTGCCGGCAAAGGCACCGTCGAGATCGACGACATGGAGATATTCGAACCCCTGATCCTCGAACGATTGCGCCTGCGCGGCGGGATCGAGGTTGAACACGGTGGCGCGCGCCATGTCGCCTTGTTCGAGGCGAACGCACTGGCCGTTTTTCAGGTCGATGGCGGGAAACAGGATCATGATCGGGTCTTTTGGGTACCAGAAATGCTGTAGCTCCCTCTCCCGCACTTGCG
>JAPLPC010000517.1 GCA_026400425.1 Hyphomicrobiales bacterium
GTCGCCAGATGGCAGCCGCATCTGAACGCCTATATGTCCATCGAGGCTGACACCGCATTAGCCGCCGCAGATGCAGCGGATACCGCGCTGGCGAAGGGCATCAGCCACGGTGTGCTGCATGGTGTGCCGATGGCCCACAAGGACATGTATTACGACGAAGGCCACGTGGTGACCTGCGGCTCCAAGATCCGCAAGGACTGGGTTGCGAAGACCACGGCGACGTCGCTGCAGCGCCTGAAGAACGCCGGCACCGTCCGGCTCGGCTCGCTGCAGATGGTGGAGTTCGCATTCGGCCCGCTCGGCCACAACACGCATTTTGGCCCGGTCCGGAATCCCTGGCACGTGGCGCACGCGACCGGCGGCTCGTCCTCGGGCTCCGGCTCGGCGGTCGCCGCGCGGCTCACTTTCGCAGCACTCGGGTCCGACACCGGCGGCTCGATCCGCATGCCCGCGCATTTCTGCGGCGTGTCCGGTCTCAAGACCACGGTCGGTCTCGTCAGCCGCGCCGGCGCGATGCCGCTGTCGCAGTCGCTCGATACGGTCGGCCCATTGGCGCGCACGGTCGAAGATTGTGCGCTCATCACTGGCTTGATGGCCGGCGCCGATCTGCTCGATCCCACCACCAGCACGCGCGCGGTGCCGGATTACATGGCGGCGACGAAGGCCTCCGCGAAGGGCATGACGGTCGGCATTCCCAAGGCGTTCTATGTGGACGATCTCGATCCCGAGGTCGCAGCCACTCTGCAGAACACCATCGCGGCGCTGAAGGGCGAGGGGATCAGCATCGTCGAAATCGATCTGCCCAATCAGGCCCAACTCAGCGCAGCATCGCAGCTCGTTCTCGCCACCGAGGCCGCGGCCTTGCACAAGCGCTGGATGATCGAGCGGCCTCAGGATTATGGCCCGCAAGTCTTGATGCGTCTCGAGAATGGTCTCGCCGTCACCGGCGTCGCCTATCTCGAAGCGATGCGCTGGCGCGGCCCGGCACTTGCCGCGCATCTGGCTGCAGTCAACGGCGTCGACGCCGTGCTCGCGCCGGTGTCGCCGATGCCGGCACCGCGGATCGACGAGACGGATATCGGCAACGGCCCGGGCGCCGAAGCGCTGATCCAGCGCGTCACGCGTTTCACGCGGCCGATCAATTATCTCGGCCTGCCGGCGCTCTCTATTCCTGCAGGTTTCACCAAGTTTAAGTTGCCGGTCGGCATGCAACTGGTCGGTCGTCCGTTCGATGAAGCAACGCTGCTGACCATCGGCGCGACGTTCCAGCGCGCCACCGACCATCACACCAAAGTTCCGGAACTGGCATGAGCAATCTGATCGACGTTCGCAATCTCAATGTCCGCTTCGGCGGCGAGCGCACCGTCTATGCGGTCAATGATCTCAGCCTGTCGGTGAAGGAAGGCGAGGTGCTCGGCCTGCTCGGCGAGTCCGGCTCCGGCAAGAGCGTGACGCTGCGCGCTTTGATGCGGCTGTTGCCGAAGAAGCGCACGCAGATCACCGGGACCATCAATGTGCTCGGCAGGGACGTGCTGGCGCTCGACGACGACGAACTCTCGAAGTTTCGCGGCCAGAGCGTCTCGATGATCTTTCAGGAGCCGGCGCTGGCGCTGGATCCCGTCTATACGATCGGCGACCAGATCGCCGAAAGCGTGATGCGGCACGAAGGCAAGAGCCATGCGGAGGGCATGCAGCGTGCGCTTGAGATGTTGGAGGTGGTGCGCATCCCGTCCGCCAAGCGCCGCCTCGACGCCTATCCGCACGAAATGAGCGGCGGCATGCGTCAGCGCGCGATGATCGCGCTCGCGCTCGCCTGCAAGCCCAAGATCCTGCTGGCGGACGAGCCGACCACGGCGCTGGATGCGACCGTGCAGATTCAGATCCTGTTGCTGCTGCGCGAATTGCAGCGCGAATTCGGCATGTCGATCATCTTCGTCACCCACGATATCGGCGTCGCCATCGAAATCTGCGATCGCGTCGCGGTCATGTATGCCGGCCAGATCGTCGAGCAGGGCACCACCAGCCAGATCGTACGCTCGGCCGTTCATCCCTATCCGCAGGGGCTGCTGTCCTCGACCGTGCACGGCGCCAAGCGCGGTGAGCGGCTGGAAACCATCCCTGGCACGCCGCCCTCGCTCGACACCCGGCCGGCGAGTTGCTCGTTCGCGCCGCGCTGCAAATTTGCCGAGCCGCGCTGTGTGGAAGCCTTGCCGCCGAATGTCGAACTCGCAGGCGACCGCGTGGTGCGATGGATCTGTGCGGAGGCCGTGACGGCTTGATCCTGCTGCGTCATGGCCGGGTTTGTCCCGGCCATCCACGTCTATGCTCTGGCAGAGACGTGGATACCCGGCATTCGCCGGGCATGACGAGCCAGGACCTATCCTTGCAAATTCTTCAGCAGGAACGTCAATGCCGTCTGCGCGAATATCTGCATGTTGTCCTGCCGATCGCTGCGACCGGTTTCGAGTGTCATGACCTCATTCGCCGGACCGGCCACCGCGATGCAGCTATGACCGGCAGCGTCGCCGTAGCGATTGCCGCTCGGCCCGGCTGCGCCGGTCTCCGACAATCCCCAATCGCATCGCAGTCGCTCGCGAATGGTTGCTGCCAGCAGTTGCGCATAGGGCTCGGACGACGATCGCATGCCCGGCGTCCGAAACGCATCGTCGGGAATGTCCATCAAGGCGCGGCGCGCATCGCGCGTATAGATCACGCCGCCGCCGATGAAATAAGCGGAGGCGCCGGGCACGGCGAGCAGTGCCGCGGAGATCAGGCCACCGGTCGACGACTCGGCAACGCCGATGGTCTGCTTGCGTGCGATCAGCTCAACGGCGACTTTCTCGGCCAGCGGCAACAGATCCTTCATGACTTCGATCCCGTCTTCCTTGGTGCCAGTGAGCCATAGACGGCACGGATGAAGTTCTTGCTCGCCGTTTCGCTCGGTGCCCATGTCTTGTCGAGATCGGCAAAAGGCTTCGCGGCCTGCACGTCCTCCTCGGTCTTGCCGTCCTTGACCAGTTTCGTCATGCGATCACGCGCGGCGATCAACATGTCGCGATAGGCCGCAAGCGCCGCCTTGTCGCCGAGCGGGCCATGGCCGGGGACGATCTTGGTCTTGTCGTTGGCGAGTTTCAGATAAGTGTCGGCCGCAGCGATCATGCCCTTGATGTTGCCGCCATTGAGCACGTCGATATTGGGATAGCGGCCATTGGTGAAAGTATCGCCGGTCGCCAGCACGTTGGCGCTCTTGAAATAGACATAGGTGTCGCCGTCCGTGTGCGCGGCTTTGACATGCCGAAGTTCGGCGATGCGCCCGCGCAGGCTCAACGACAATCGGTTAGGGAATGTCCGCGTCGGCAGTGCCGCTTTCGCGGCCGGCGGGTTCTGTCCGCCGGTGAGGAAATTGGCGCTCCCCTTGGCCAGCCGCGTGCGCACCTTGATGTTCGCCACGATGGTGGCGCCCTCATTGGCGAAGGCTTCGTTGCCGCCGGTGTGGTCGCCATGGAAATGGGTGTTGACGAGATACTTCACAGGCTGCGGCGTGAGGTTTGCGATCGCGGCCTTGATCTTGTCGTGCAGCGGCGCGAACTGGCTATCGACGAGAATGGCGCCGACTTTGGCCGTCGCGAGCGTCATGTTGCCGCCCTGGCCCTCCAGCATATAGATGCCGTCGCCGAGATCGGTGGATTTGATCACGACCTTGGAGAAATCCGGCGCCGGAGGCGCCGATGGTGGCTGCTGCGCAGAAACGGAAACGGTCGAGGCGAGGATCGAGCCGGCAACTAGGATCGCAAGACGGCGCATGAGTGACTCCAAAGACAGAACGCCGATGCTTTAGCACACCGGCGTTCCAATCAATCGTTTTGCGCGTTCACTTCGCCGTGGCTGCCACGGCGCCTGAGGTTTGCATCGCGGTTTCCCGGCCGTTGCGATAGATCGTCAGCGCGGCAATGGCGCCGCTCGCCGCTGCCGCCATCAGCCAGAAGCCGGGCGACGCGCGGTTGCCGGTATGCTCGATCAGCCAGGTCGAGGCGAACGGTGTAAATGTCCCAAGCAGGCCGGCGGCGAGTGCGAAGGCCAGCGAGAAGCAGGTGGTGCGCACATGCGCCGGGACGATCTCGACCAGCGCGCCCAGCATGGTGCCGCTATACACCCCGAAATAGAACGAGAACAGCATCTCCACAGCGAGCATCCGGCCGAAGCTCGGTGCATTGACCAGCCAGCTCAATGCGGGATAGGCGGTGAAGAAAGCGAGGCAGGTGATGGTCAGCAGCACCGGCTTGCGGCCGATGCGGTCCGACAATGCGCCGCCGACGGGATTCCAGATAAAGTTCGTCACCGCGATCAGGCAGGTCACGATCAGACTGTCCTGCGTGGTCAGCTTGAGGACGTTCTTGCCGAAGGTCGGCGTGTAGACGGTGACGAAGTAGAACGTCACGGTGGTCATGGTCGCGAGCATCATGCCGAGCAGCACGATGCGCCAGTTCGCAGCGGCGGATGCGAAGACTTCGCGCGCGGTCGGATGTTTCTTCATCGCCAGGAATGCCGGCGTTTCCTCCAGCGTGCGGCGCAGGAAGAACAGGAACGGGATGATGATGCAGCCGATGAAGAATGGGATGCGCCAGCCCCAGGCATCCACCACCTCTTTCGGCATCATCTCGCTGAGGATGAAGCCGAGCACGGCCGCGACGAAAATTGCCACCTGCTGGCTCGACGACTGAAAGGACGTGTAGAAGCCGCGATGGCCGGGCGTCGAGATCTCCGCGAGATAGACCGACACGCCGCCGAGTTCGACACCGGCCGAGAAGCCCTGCAGCAGCCGGCCGATCAGCACGATGACCGGCGCCGCGACGCCGATGCTCGCATAGGTCGGGCACAGCGCGATGGTGA
>JAPLPC010000015.1:0-1173 GCA_026400425.1 Hyphomicrobiales bacterium
GCGTCGCTTCGGGCGTGGTGGCCATTGTCGGTGTCGCCGGCGATGGCAAGGCCGGCGTCGTGGTCGGCGTTACCGAGGATCTCGTCAAGCGCTTCAGTGCCGTCGATCTGGTCAAGATCGCGTCCGAAGCACTCGGCGGCAAGGGCGGCGGCGGACGTCCGGATATGGCACAGGCCGGCGGCCCGAACGGAGCCAAGGCCGATGACGCGCTGAAGGCGATCGAGAAGGCCATCAGCGGCTGATCGTTGCAACATTCCGGAGGCGCGTGATGCAGAAGCATAATTGGCGCCACCGGATTTCCGAGCTGCTCGAACACGACAATCTGCCGCACAGCGTCGGCGCACGGCTTGCCACCGCGATCATCGCCGTGGTGGTGATCGATGTGGCTGCCATGGTGGCGGCTTCGGTGCCATCGATCGTGGTCGAGTATGGGGGACTGCTGCGCGCGATCGAAATTGCGGCGCTGCTGGTGTTCACTTTGGAATATGCCGCGCGACTCTGGAGCGCCGGCAGTCACGCGGAACGCCGCGAAGTCACCATCGGCAAGGCCCGTCGCGACTACGTGACCAGCAGCCTCGGTGTCATCGACCTCGCGGCCGTGCTGCCGGTCTGGCTCGCTTTGGCAACGGGCGATCCGACGCTGGCAGTGGTCAGCGGATGCCTGCCGCTGCTGAAGCTGGTGCGCTACTCGAACGCCATGCGCTCGCTGCTGGCGGCGATCTATGCGGAACGTCGCACGCTGATCGGATGCCTGGGAATTCTGCTCGGCGCCGTCCTGATATTCGCGACGCTGCTCTACGCCATCGAACGCGATGTGCAGCCCGAGAAGTTCGGCACCATTCCCCTGGCGATGTGGTGGGCCATCGTGACGCTGGGCACTGTCGGCTATGGCGATGTCATTCCCGTCACGGCACTCGGTAAAGCTGTGGCCACGTTCACAATCATCGGCGGGCTGATGATGATCGCGCTGCCGGTGGCGATCGTCTCCAGTGCGTTTGCCAACGAGGTGCGTCGTCACGATTTCATCGTGACCTGGCGCATGCTTGCGCGTGTCCCGCTGTTCGCGCATCTCAACGCCGCCGAGATCGCCGACATCATGCGGCTGTTGCGTGCGCAGACGATCGATGCCGGCGAGATCCTCGTTCGCCGCGGCGAACCCGCCGGCTCGATGTA
>JAPLPC010000015.1:1264-2129 GCA_026400425.1 Hyphomicrobiales bacterium
CCGACTCGATGTATTTCATTGCGGCGGGCGAGGTCGAGATTGCGTTGCCAAATCGCCTGGTGCGGCTGGCGGACGGCGATTTCTTCGGCGAAGTGGCGCTGCTGCAGCGAACCCGGCGCAGCGGCACGGTGACCGCCATCCGGCAGTCGAACCTGCTTGCGCTCGATGCGCAGGACTTCCGCTCGCTGATCGCGCGCGCGCCCAAGCTCGCGCAGCATCTGCAGAATGTCGCCCGCGCGCGCCAGGCCGACAGCGACGCCACGACGACCGGTGATATCGCCGATGACGAAATCGCAAAAGAGACGCTGCGAAACGACGACACCGTATTGTGAATGCGGCGATGGGTAGCCATCAGACGTGTGGCAATATGCGCGCCAATGCGTCAAAAAGCGGCATGGAACACAATACGCCTTTGATCTCGACCGTCGTGGTCGGCCTCGTCCTCGCTTTCATCCTCGGCCTCATCGCTCAGCGCATTCGTGTCTCACCTCTGGTGGGCTATCTCGCCGCCGGCGTGCTGATGGGGCCGTTCACGCCCGGTTTCGTGGCCGACCAGAAGATCGCCAACGAACTGGCCGAGATCGGCATCATCCTGCTGATGTTCGGCGTCGGGCTGCATTTTTCGCTGAAGGATCTGCTGTCGGTCAAGAATATCGCGGTTCCCGGCGCGGTGGTGCAGATCACCGTGGCGACGCTGCTCGGCATCGGGCTCGGCGAACTGCTCGGCTGGAGCATCGGCGGCGGGGGCGGGGGCGATCAGAAAGAGAAGGATTGCGGCAAACGCGGGGCGGCGCATGGGGAGGGTTCCGGGACGCCGGCGGGGTGCGGGAGAGCTGCGCCGGCGACTGTCGGGTTGCAGACAAGG
>JAPLPC010000503.1 GCA_026400425.1 Hyphomicrobiales bacterium
CAGATCGAGCGCAGGTTGGTCGGGCTTGGCGACTGCCGCCTTGGACATGACCCCCTTGACGTCGACACTGCTGCCCAGCAACTCACGCAATCCGACCACGCCCAACACGGCTCCATCATCGTCGATGACCGGCAGCACGCGTAAGTTATGCGCGACCAGCAAATGGCGCGCTTTCTCGGGTGGGTCGAGCGGGCCGATACAAATCACATCACGCGACATGATATCGGAGCAATCCAAGCTGCCATGCGTCCTTTCCAAAGCCCGTCTTTCAACCTGCTGTAGCAAGCGTGCGAGATCTTCCCGATCGATATCGAACGCTTCTCCGACATCGAGCAACGCGGCTTCGATGTCCTTCTCGGTGAAACCGACCCTGCTCCGAGGTGGCGGATCGGTGGTGCCGTGTAAATTCGGAAGCGGCGCCATCGGTACGTGGGGGTAACCGTGACGGCTCAGTAGCTTGTGAAACACGAGACCGTTCAATGTCAGAATGGTCGCGCTGAAACCGATCGATGCCACAGCAGAGCCCAGTCCCTGAACTCCGATCGCGGATCCACCAATCGCGCTGGAAAGCGCGATGGCACCGCCTGGCGGATGGAGACAACGCATGAACGACATCACCGCTATGGAAACCCCGACGGCGAGCGCAGCTGCGAATGCAGGTTCATGTACGAAGGCTCCTACGGCGAGACCTATCGCTCCTGAAATCGAATTGCCTCCGATGATCGGCCAAGGCTGCGCCATCGGACTTGTCGGGACCGCGAAGATCAACAGGGCGCTCGCGCCCATGGGACCGAAGAGCAACGGAAGGTGCTGCCGATCATCGAGCAACAGGCTGCAGATCAGTCCTGTGACTCCCAGACCGAACGTCGCACCGACACACGCCAGAAAGCGGTCGCGCCAGGTGGCGCCCGGCAAGGTAAGCGCGAACGAACCAACGCGACCTCCTCCTTGCAGGAATCTCGGAAATTTCTCGAAGGCCAAAGTGACTGGTCTCTCGCTATCAAGCTGCGGCGTTAGAAGCCCGGGGCCCCGCCTTGCTTAACAAGCAACACAGAAACGTCGCCGCAGCGGATCTCCTTTGACGGACGCGAGCCGCCGAATAGCCATCGCACGCACAGGGATACCAACGAGGCGAGCGATTTTTCGTCGAGATCGTCTTTTCGCATTTCTTGTCTAGCCCCGTGTGGTCGCAGAACACATTGCGGAGACCCTTGCTATTTGACAAGCGCATAAAATTGGTTGATATTATCGAAAATACCGATATTAAATGACATGGACACAGAACAGGCGCGAACATTCCTGACAATCATCGCCAGCGGCAACTTCGTCGCTGCAGCCGATAGATTGCACGTCAGTCAGTCGACGGTGAGCGCCCGCATTCAAGCTCTCGAAGACTTTCTTCGCTGTCGCCTATTCGTCAGGAATAAAGCCGGTGCCACCTTGACGCCGGCAGGGCGCCGCTTTCAGAGACACGCCACAAGCCTCGTGCAGACCGTGGAACATGCCAGGCAGGACATCGGCCTCCCCGGCGGAGTTCTCGGCAATATAGTGATCGGCGCGAGGATAGGGTTGTGGGAACACTTTCTTTTGCGCTGGTTACCGCTGATGCAAAGTTCTCGTCCCGATCTGTCGATCCGCGCGGAAAGCGCGCTCGAACCGGAATTGATTCAAGGCTTGATCGAAAGGCGCATCGATATCGGAATCATGTACACGCCACAGAACCGTCCCGGACTGAGGATCGAAGAATTATTCGAAGATCGACTGATTTTGGTTTCGACTGATCCACACGGACCGTCGGAGCCGGGTCCGGGATATGTCTACGTAGATTGGGGGCCGGAATTCTACAACAGACACAGTGCTCTGTTTCCGGATTTCAAGGGCGCATTACTGACGGCGAACATTGGTTGGCTTGGCTTACAGTACGTGTTGGCCGAGGGCGGCTCAGGTTACTTTCCAGCGCGTGTAGTACGCTCGCAGATTGCCGCCGGGCACGTCCACGCAATCTCCGGCGCCCCAGAATTTCTCATGCCGGCGTATGTTGCATCAGTTCGAGAACGTGAAGACGCAACTCTCGCGCAAGCTCTCACATTGCTTCATGCGCTGGCAGCCGCAACAAAATCCGATGCGATCTGACACAAATCGCCGGCGTTTTTACGGGCTATGAGATTATGGATTGCATTGCGGCCAATACCAGATTCGGCGTGCGTCCGCCCATCTGGACGCGGGCTCTCTTCGGAATGCCCGCAAGTCATACACTCGAAAGTCTGATCCTCCATACCGACCCGGCCATAACCTAGCATTCCGCAAGCCGGACAGTGTCGCGACATGGCATCTGGACAATCGGCCGCGCGTTCGCCTTGCTGAACAGCGACGCGTGCCCCGTGTCGATCCGCTTTCGCTCCCGGGACGTCCATTTGGTAATGGGACCCGCGATCAACGGCACCGCCAGTTCGCTTCAAGGTCACGATTGACGGTATGCCGCCTGGGAGGCATCACGGCAGAGACGCTGATGCCGAGGGCTGGTGTACCACTTCAAAAACCCCCGTTATCAGCTCGTTCGGCAATCGGGCGAGATCGGTGACCGCTTGTTTCAGATCACCTTCACCGGCATAGGTGCGCGCGCCTATGTGTTCACGTCGGCTGAAGCTCCGCTTTGCGCCATTAGAAGAGGCGATGGCGCATTACCCGGTGTCACGTAGCGGTCTGCCCCTCCAAGCGTAGATCGCCGTCTCGGGCAGCAACAGGAATCGGAACAATCTGACTGAGATGGATGTCTCATGAAGACTTGGCTTATCACTGGATGCTCTAAAGGGCTCGGCAAAGCCCTATCGGAGGCAGTTCTTGCGGACGGCAATCGCCTAGCAGCGACTGCGCGAAACTCCGACGACCTGACCGATCTGCGGGACAGATATGGTGATCTGGTCCGACTTTCCGACTTGGACGTCACGAAATCAGACGAGCGCGGAAGACGCAATCAATCTGGGACGCATTCTTTGGCGGGTTGGGTTTCATC
>JAPLPC010000601.1 GCA_026400425.1 Hyphomicrobiales bacterium
CCCGGATGCCGATGTGAAGATCTTCGTGGTGGCCGATCCCGCGGTCCGTGCCCGCCGCCGCACGCTGGAAGCCAAGAGCCGCGGCGAGGCGGCCGACGAGGCACTGGTGCTGGCCGATATCCTCAAGCGTGACGAGCGCGACCAGAACCGCCCGGTGGCGCCCTTGAAGCCAGCCGAAGATGCATACTTGCTGGATACGACACATTTGGATATAGACGCCGCAGTCCGGGCCGCCATCGACATTGTCGAGGCCGTCCGAGCGGGCCGGCAGCGGGTCTGATCGTTCTCTCCTTTCGAGAGACATCAAGGCGAAACCGCCGCCGTTATTGGAGGAGCGCCCGCTCCCGGTCTCGAGCTGCGATAAGCTCTTTTCTGGCTCCGGACCTTTAGCTGACAATACGCTTCATTTGCGAAGGCATCCTGCCGGTCCGTTTTTGCACCTCCATGCAGAGCGGTCGTCAGAGGTTGCGGACCTCTGACCCTTTGCAAAAGCTGCGCCCCTCAACCCGTACTACCGGCAAGATTACCGCAATCTGGAGAACAAATGGCTTCGACTGATTCCTACAATCCCTCGCGCGACGATTTCGCAGCGATGCTCGACGAGTCCTTCTCGGGCGGCAATCTTCAGGAAAGCTCTGTCATCAAGGGCATCGTGGTTGCGATCGAAAAGGACATGGCCGTCATTGACGTCGGCCTGAAGACCGAAGGCCGTGTGGCGCTGCGCGAATTCGCCGCCCCGGGCAAAGAAAGCGAATTGAAGGTTGGCGACGAAGTCGAGGTGTTCCTCGACCGGATCGAAAACGCACTCGGCGAAGCCGTGCTGTCGCGCGACAAGGCCCGCCGCGAAGAAAGCTGGGGCAAGCTCGAAAAGGCGTTCAACGCCAACGAGAAGGTCAACGGCGTCATCTTCAACCAGGTCAAGGGTGGCTTCACCGTCGATCTCGACGGCGCCGTGGCCTTCCTGCCGCGCTCGCAGGTCGACATCCGTCCGATCCGCGACGTCGCGCCGCTGATGAACAACTCGCAGCCGTTCCAGATTCTCAAGATGGATCGCCGCCGCGGCAACATCGTCGTGTCGCGCCGTACGGTTCTCGAAGAGACCCGCGCCGAACAGCGTCAGGAACTCGTGCAGAACCTCGAAGAGGGTCAGGTCATCGACGGCGTGGTCAAGAACATCACCGATTACGGTGCGTTCGTGGATCTCGGCGGCATCGACGGCCTGCTGCATGTCACCGACATCGCATGGCGTCGTGTCAACCACCCGACCGAAGTGCTCACCATCGGTCAGACCGTCAAGGTCAAGATCATCAAGATCAACCACGAGACCCACCGTATTTCGCTCGGCATGAAGCAGCTGCTCGACGATCCGTGGCAGGGCATCGAGGCCAAGTACCCGCTGAACGCGCGCTTCTCGGGTCGCGTCACCAACATCACGGACTACGGCGCCTTCGTCGAACTGGAGCCGGGCATCGAAGGCCTGATCCACGTCTCGGAGATGTCGTGGACCAAGAAGAACATGCACCCCGGCAAGATCGTGTCGACCTCGCAGGAAGTCGAAGTGCAGGTGCTCGAAGTCGACAGCGTCAGGCGTCGTATTTCGCTAGGTCTCAAGCAGACCATGCGCAATCCGTGGGAAGTGTTCGTCGAGAAGTTCCCGGTCGGTGCGACCGTGGAAGGCGAAGTCAAGAACAAGACCGAG
>JAPLPC010000478.1 GCA_026400425.1 Hyphomicrobiales bacterium
GGCCATTCGCCTGGGTTTTCAGCGGCGGCAAGCGGCAGGAGAGGGAATGAGCATCGTCGGTTTTAACAAGCAGCATTATGCGGAGCCGACTCAGTCATTGCTTGGCTGGCACACCATCGCGCGGGCTATCGTTTTCCTGGCCGTCGCAGTGTTCCTGGTTGCATGCTTTGTGTCCGCGCGGGTCGATTTCGGCAAACTCGCCGAGGGTCTGCCCAAGATCGCTTCCTGGTTCACGCAGATGTTTCCGCCGGATGTGAGCGATATTGGCCGCGTGCTGCGAGATGCTTTCCAGACCCTGGCCATGGCAACGGTCGGCACGCTTTGCGCTCTTATGATCTGCATTCCGCTTGTGCCGCTCGCGGCGCGCAATACCACTCCAAATCCTGTTCTGTCACGGCTGGTGCGCAGCCTGTTGGGTGTTTTGCGCGGCACCGAGATGCTGGTCTTCGCGCTGATCTTCGTGGCTGCGGTGGGGTTTGGGCCGTTTACGGGCGTGCTCGCAATCACGTTCAACATGGTCGGTGCGCTCGGCAAATTGCTGACCGAAGTTATTGAGCCTGCTGATCCCGGGCCTGTCGAGGCGGCGGAATTGACCGGCGCCGGATCGGTGCGCGCCTTTCGCTATGCGCTGCTTCCAGATGTGTGGCCCAATATCGTTTCCGTGACACTTTACATCTGGGAGTTCAATGTTCGTGCTTCCACGGTGCTCGGCATCGTCGGTGCGGGCGGCATCGGGCAGACGCTTAAAGATTCGATCGACCTGCTCGATTTTCCTAAGCTGGCGACGGTGCTGGGCGTCATCCTGACGATGGTCATCGCCATCGATACCTTGAGCGCGTACCTGCGCCGTCTCGTTCTCAATCCCGAAACGACTGCAACTCGCGCCGGTACGCCCTCGCGTATCGCTTAGCAAAGCCCTGTGCCGAATCGGTGGAATTACCTCATGAAGACCGTATCGCCCGCTGATCTTGTTCCTGCCGGGCCGTCGATGGACAAGAGCAAAAACGCGATCACCGTGACGGACCTGAGCAAGACCTTTGAAGGGCGCATGGTGCTGGATCGCATCTCCTGCTCCATTCCCGTCGGAAAGTTTGTTGTCTTGCTGGGGCCATCTGGCTGCGGCAAGTCCACTTTGTTCCGTTGTCTCACGCGCCTTGTAGAACCTGACAGCGGCACTGTGACGATCCGCGGCAGTGAGGTGACTGCGCTGAAACTGAAAGCCCTTAGGGCATTGCGCCGCGAAGTCGGCTTCGTGTTTCAGCAGTTCAATCTGGTCAAGCGCTTCAGCGCAATAGACAATGTTCTGACGGCCCGGCTTGCCGGAACTCCTTTGTGGCGGGTGTTGTTGAGGCGCTTCCGTTACGATGACCGGCAGCTTGCGCTTGCCTGCCTGGACAGCGTGGGTCTTCTCGATCAGGCCTATCAACGGGCCGAGCGGCTTTCCGGCGGTCAACAGCAGCGTGTTGCCATCGCCCGCGCCTTTGCCCAGCAGACAGAATTGATTCTGGCCGACGAACCTATTTCCAGCCTCGATCCGGAATCGTCGGAGAATGTTTTGCAAATTCTCCAGCAAGCCGCGCGCGAGCGGGGTTTCACGGTTCTGTGCAGCCTGCATCAGGTGGAGCTAGCTCTTCGTTATGCGGACCACATCATTGCATTGCGCCAAGGGAACATTTTCTTCGACGGTCCGGCCGAGGCCTTTACCTCCGATCTGCGAGAGGAACTGTATCGTGCCGCATGAGTCTGAAGCCCTTCATCTGGAAGAGGTTGAAGCAGCAGCGATCACGGAGTCACTCGCGCGCGGCGCAAGCCGGGAGCGGCTTCTTGAAATCTTGCTTGAAGTCCGTGACGTCAAGGGCGGCCTCGGCATTTCGGAGCAGGGACTGCTTCGTGTCGCGGAGCGTCTCCGCCTGTTTCCATCCGAAGCCTATGAAGTGGCGACGGCCTTTCCGGCTGTGAACTATATGGCTTCCGTTCCTTATGCGCTTCATGCGTGCGGCGATCTTGTTTGTTCACTGCTGCATGGAGAAGGTTCGGGGCACGGCGTCTGCCGCAACAGGTGCGATGGAGCAAGGTCCGCGCCAAATCCGCGCAGCTTTTCTGCCTATCGGTTTGCGGGAGGATATCAAATACTCGATCGCCTCAGCCGAGATTTGCAGGAGCCGGGCTGGCGTCGGCTTTCCGGTGGTTGAGAAGTGGCGCCAAGTGATGAGACGCGGCGCAGTTCCGGTCGTCATCGTCAACGGCGATGAAGGCGAGCTTGCCGTCTTCAAGGATCGCTTCATTCTCGAAAACGATCCGCATGGCGTCATTGAAGCCGCGCTCGTCGCGGCGCGGGTGACAGGCGCGGACAAAATCTTTTTCTATATCCGGGACGACTACAAGCCCATTCATGTCATTCTGCGGAAGGCCATCGCGGATGTGGTGTCGGCGGGGCTCGCCAGCGGCATCGCCATTGAATTGAGGCGAAGCGGCGGGGCGTATATTTGCGGTGAAGAAACCGCGCTGATTGCAAGCCTTGAGGGCCGTCCGCCGAGGCCAGCGGAGCGGCCACCGTTTCCGACCACGCGCGGTTATTTCGGGCGCCCGACGCTCGTGCACAACGTCGAAACGTTCTTCCGGTTGAGGTCTGTCTGGGGCAGTGCGCCGGAGCCCGATCTGCCCGTGTCTGACCTGCTGGCCGCGGAGGTAACGCTTTTCAGTGTATCGGGGCGGGTCCGGAATCCGGGGCCAAAGCCGGTGCGCGGCCTTTCGCGGCTCATCGATCTTGTAGACATTGCAGGCGGCTTGACGGAGGGAGTCGAGCTTGGCGGCATGGTGGTAGGCGGGTCTTCTGGAACGTTGCTTCCCGCCGCCGATTGCCGGCGTCCGCTGGACGAGCTTCTGAGCGGCAGACTGCGGCTCGGCACCGGCGGCATTGTCGTCTTTGGAACTGGCGACGACATGCGGGGCGTTGCCTCGAAGATGGCGGGTTATCTCGCCCGCGAAAGCTGCGGGCAATGCGGCCCTTGCCGTGTGGGAACGGCCAAGGCCGCGCAAGCTCTCAACGCGCCCGGACGTCTCGATGTGCCGCTTATCAATGATCTTTCCGTCGTGATGAGCGAAGCATCCATCTGCGCGCTCGGCCGCAATGCGGGCCGGTTCCTGGGCCGCTTGCCTTCTCTTCTGGAGACATGCGATTCATGAACGGCTTCGATATCCATATCGATGGGCAGGCGATCCCCGCGCAGTCCGGTCAGAGTCTACTTCAGGCGGCTACGCAGGGCGGGCTGGATATTCCCCATTTGTGTGCATCCACCCGCGTGGGCTTTCCCACGATCGGCAGCTGCCGCACATGCCTCGTCGAGGTGGAGGGCGAGGCGGATCTGGTGCCGGCCTGCCGTTATCCCGCTGCGCCCGGATTGCACATTCGCACCGATACGGAGCGGACTAATCGCGTTCGCCGGCTGGCGACGGAGTTGCTGGCGTCCGAGATGACCGGGCAGGCGCGCGCGCGCCAGCCCGACAGTCCGTTTATGTTGCTCCTTGCGCGCAATGGCGCGGATGCCGAACGCTTTGGGAGCAAGCAGGAAACGCATGCGCCGGATGCAAGCCATTCCGGGATCGTGTTCGACTCCGACGCTTGCATTCATTGCGGCAGATGCCGGACCGGATGCGGCGATGTCCAGGTCAACGGGGTTATCGCGCTGGCGGGTCGGGGCAGCGATCTTCATGTGGCCTTCGATAGCGGCGCGGCCATGGGGAAAAGCAATTGCGCATCGTGTGGCGAGTGTGCGCAGCTTTGTCCAACTGGTGCGTTTTCATTAAAGGCGGCCGTGGAAATCGGCGGGCGTTCTGGCGTTAACTCGTCGGGAGAGACAGTGTGCCCGTTTTGCAGTGTCGGCTGTCGCGTCACGCTTCACGCCGCCGATAACGGCACCGTTTTCACAGAGGGCGCCGATGGCCCCGCGAACCATGGGCGGCTTTGTGTGAAGGGGCGGTTCGGCTTTTCCTATCTGCGCCATCCTGACCGGCTGACGGCTCCTCTCATCCGGCGGCCAAATACGCCCAAAGATGCCACACAAACATTGAGCGGCCCCGAGGCGCTCGCGCTTTTCCGGCTCGCGAGCTGGGACGAAGCGCTCAGCGTGGCGGCTGAGGGCTTCGCCCGCGTGCGAAGCCACCATGGTGGTTCGTCGCTGGCCGTGCTCGGTTCGGCAAAGGCTTCGAACGAAGATGCCTATCTGCTTCAGAAACTCGGGCGCACTGGCTTCGGCACGTCGCATATCGATCATTGCACCCGTCTTTGTGCATCGGTTCCGCCATTGGCCGAGGCGACGGGTCTTGCCGCCGTCACCGCTCCCATTGAGGAGATCGAAAAGGCCGATGTCGTTCTGATGGTCGGTTCAAATCCGGATTCGAACCATCCAGTCGCTGCCTCCTTCATGAAGGGCGCGTTGCGGCGCGGGACCAAGCTGATCCTGGTGGACCCGCATATTCAGGCCCTGTCACGCTTTGCGACCCATCACTTCCGTATCGCTCCCGGAACCGATGTGACGCTGCTTTCAGCGATGACGCGGTTCGTGATTGAAGAAGGGCTTTACGACCGTAACTTTGTCAATGCACGCGTGGAAGGCTTTGAAGCGCTCCGTGCACGTGTTGAGCCATACACATTGGAATCTGCAGCCCGGGTCTGTCAGGTGCCGGAAGAAGACATCATCGCAGCAGCGCGGCTGTTCGCCGGGGCCAGTGCCGCCATGACGTTCTGGGGCATGGGCGCTTCCCAGCACACGTTCGGTGCCGACAACATCCGTTCCGTTATTGCTTTCGCTCTAGTGTGCGGCCAGGTGGGACGGCCTGGAGCGGGACTTCACCCGTTGCGCGGTCAAAACAACGTGCAAGGCTCCTGCGACGCAGGGCTGTTGCCGAACTATCTTCCGGGCTACCGCGATCTGGAAGACGATACCGAGCGCGCCATCTTTGACGCGCTATGGAATATCGATACGCCGTCCAACCTTGGTCTTTCGGTCGTGGAGATGTTTGATTCCGCTCGCGGAGGAAATATCCGGGGGGTATATGTCATGGGCGGGAATCCGGCGCTCGCCAATCCTGATCTTGCGATGACGCGCGCGGCGCTGGCTGGACTCGATCATCTCGTTGTTCAGGACATTTTCCCGACCGAAACGGCAGCCTTCGCGGACGTGATTTTCCCTGCGGCGGCTCTGGCCGAGCGGGAAGGTTCAGTCACCAATACGGATCGCATCGTGCAACACATCGCGGTTGCACTGCCGCCGCCCGGTGAAGCGCGGCCGGATTGGATGATCGTTCGCGATCTTGCCGTGCGTCTCGGATTGCCGTGGCAGGACGTCACTGTGGGCAGCATCTTCGACGAAATGGCGAATGTCGTGCCGGTGCTCAAGGGATTTAGCTGGCCGTTTCTCGTCCGGTCTGGACATGCCCGGTATCCGCTGCAAAGTGATGGAGCGAGTGACAGTCTGTTCAGCGACAGTTTCGCTCATGGCTCGAAAGCCATCATCGTGCCGCTTGATGCGACCGGTGCGGACGAGATACCGGATGCCGACTATCCCTTTATTCTTATGACGGGACGGTTGCGCGAGCATTGGCATACGGGCGCCATGACACGTCGCGCGCCCGTGCTGGAAGCCCTGAGCTCGGAGCCGCGCGCCCATCTGCATCCGGATGACATGGCCCGTCTTGGCGTCAAGGCCGGCGACACGGTTGAGGTGCGGACAAGGCGGGGTGCGGTCTGCCTGATTGTGAAACCGGATGCGACTTTGCAGCCCGGCGTGATCTGGATGGCGATGTCCTTCTTTGAGGCGGCCGCCAATGAACTGACCATGAATCGTCTTGATCCGACGACGCGTGTGCCGGTGTACAAATTCTGCGCGGCAACCGTGGAGCGATGGATGCCATGAGCCGCGGCGACGCTCTGGTCGTGAGCGGTCTTGTTGCCACGCCGCTGCCGGCCGACATTCAGACCTACACGATCTATACGATCGGAACTGCCGCAAGCAGCAAAGACATCGCAGCCACAAAAGATCTTATCGCCTATCTTTCTTCGCCAGCGTTGAAACAGGCGTGGGCTGCCCAAGGTTTCGGAACACGATAGAGCTTGCTTCGCCGGGGCTGGTGACGCGTGGCAGCCGCGGGTCTGCCTGAAGGCTCTGGACAAAACGAGCGTCTGCCGATCGGTGGAGTCTACAACGGCACCAAGGCCTTCATCGATTCCTTCTCCTTCGCGCTGCGCAACGAGCTGAAGGA
>JAPLPC010000482.1 GCA_026400425.1 Hyphomicrobiales bacterium
TCCCGGTGACAGTTCTTTCCCGCCTGCGCAAAGCTTTCGCAGGCGGGAAAGGCTGGGACGCTTACTGTTCGCCCGGCGTGCGTGCGCTGGGCTTGTCGTGCACGATATCGGTCAGCTTGATGCGGTCGAATTCGCTCCAGACATTGGCCAGCCAATGCCGCACATAGCCGCGCAGTACGAAGGAGTAATTCGCTGCCTCGTCGTTCGGCCCCTTGTTGGCGACGAATTTCAGGAACGGCACGTGGGAGACTTCGACCTGCTCATAGGCCATTTCGTTGAGCTTCGGGATCGTGATCTCGGTGGCACCCTTGATCTTGTGGAAATACGAGTTGTAGGTCGCCTGATCCCATTCGAAGAAACTGGTATTGTTGATGAAGTTCTTCACCAGGATATACTTGGCACCGTCCATGAAGGCGGTCGTTTCGGCGATTTCGTCCAGCGAGGCGATCGAGGGGCCGAGGATATGGAACACCGCAAAGGTGATCTGGCCGGACTTCGCCGCATCGAGGAAGCCGATGTCGCGCAGCGAGGCGAGGGCCGGGGACAACAGGCCTGCGCGGACGTCGATCACGGTGACGGACGGCGCAGCGGTATTCAGCGTGTCGAAGATCTTCATCTGGTCCGAGGTGGTCGTCATATCGACGATCTCGGTGATGTCTGGGTGGAATCGCTTCAATGTTCCGCGTGGCGATTCGGTGTCGAAGGCACGGGTGGCGACATTGTTGGCGCTGAAATAATCCAGAACGGTGCGCGACACCGTGGTCTTGCCGACCCCGCCTTTGTCCGCGCCGACGACGATCACTGCTGGCTTCGCCATGAACTTCCCTTAACTGCTCGAAATCCCCACGCGCGAGCGTGACTCGCGCGCCGCCACTGTAACCCATGGCTGCCCCGGGCGCGAACATGGCAGAATGATCGGGAAATTCAATCGCCGGGTCGCGAAGGCGACGGAAACATTGGGTAATTTCTGGGCGGATCTGGCGTTCTCCACCTGTTGTCACAGCGCGATCAGGTACCCCGGCGCGCACCGGCCAGCGGCTAAGGGGGCCCTCGGTCGAAGCCGGGCAACTGCGTAGAAGATCGGTTGTTGGGGACGTGGCAGGCGTTCAAAGGAGAATGCCCTCTCTCGCATGCGAGAGAGGGCAAGAGCGATATAGATCAATAGTGCGCAATCAAGGCTTGGCGACGTGCCAGGCGCCGTTCAGGAAGCCGTCGCCATTGGTCTCGCCGGCGGCCATGTCCTTCTTGAAGGTGTAGAGCGGCTTGCCTTTGTAGGCCCACATCTTCTTGCCGTCGTCGCGCACCACGATGGTCATGTCGGCGGTCGGCTTGGCGTCGTCGGCGGCCATCAGCGCCGGCCAGTTTTCTGCGCACGGGCCGTTGCACATCGACTTGCCGCCGGCGTCCTTGTCGAAGGTGTAGAGCGTCATGCCCTTGGCATCGACGAACACTTTACCTTTCGCAGTGTCGGCGGTCTTGAGCATCTGCGCGGAGGCCGCCGATGCGGTGAAAACGATGGCCAGTGCCGCAGCGGCGGCGAATGATTTGATCATGAGCAGTACTCCCTGATGAACGATGCAACGCAGTCGCGTCAGGAGTAGGAACGCCGGGGGTGGATGATTATTCCCGCGCTCGCGATCATCCTGGAAATCGCCCTCTATCTGACGATTGAGAGGTCAGACAACCGCATCGCCCCAGTCGAGCTTGCGGAATTTGCCGTAGAGCGCCTTGTCGCGCTTCGGCGCAATGGCGGTGATCACACCGTCCGGCGTACAGAGTTTCGCCGTGATCGCGATCTTCGTCGTCACCGGCTGCGCCAGCACGCGCGAAGGCCGCTGTGCAACGGGCATGCGCGTCACGGCGAGGTAAATGAATTTCTCGTCCTCATAGGGAAGTTCTGCGGATTTAAGTTGTTTATGCACGCGGGAGCGCTGCAGCCGCTGGCTGAAATGGCACCAGTCCGGCTTCATCAGCGGACATGCCGCGTCATGCGGGCAGGGCGCGATCACATGCGCGCCAGCCTCGATGAGCTGTGTGCGGGCATCGAGGATGCGAGCGTATCCGGCCGGCGTGCCGGGCTCGACGATGACCAGTGTGTCGTTCGTCTTGGCCCACATCGCGGCGACCAGTCTTGCGCGTGCGATGTCGGTGAGTTCGTTGATGACGTAGCTGGCGATGACGAGATCGGCGGAAGGCGCCTGGGCGATGGTCGCATCGCCATCGCCGAGCGTGTAGGCGATGCTGCGATCGTTGTCGCGCGCCAGCTCCATTGCCAGCGCGCGGAGCGCCGGGTTTGCATCAAGCAGAGCAAACGAGGCCAGAGATTCGAACGCTTCCGCGCAGGCCCATGTCGCGGTACCCGGGCCGGCGCCGCAATCGAGCAGCGAACGAGGCGCGAAATCCGGCCGGATCTCCTGCAGCGCATTGAGGCTGGCGATGACGGCCGCATAGGTCGCGGGCATGCGCGCGAGCGCATAGGCCAGCGCGTCGCTTTCCGTGCGGATAGCTGTTGAGCCGCCGCCGGCGCGATAGGTTTTGGAGATGGTGTCGGAACGCTGAGCGGCATCGCTGCGCGACACGCCATGCAGGCGCACGGCGAGGGCGGCGGAGATCGATGCGGGCAGATCTGGCGAGGTGGCCATCTTTACAGCGACGCTCCTCTGATCCCTCCCCGGAGCGAAGCGAATGGGGAGGGTGGATCGAACGCGCAGCGTTCGAGACGGGTGGGGTGGTGCCACAAACGCCGACGTCACGTGGGGCACCCCCCACCCGGTCGGCCTTCGGCCGCCCACCCTCCCCACAAGGGGAGGGTAAACGGAGCTTACGCCACTTCCTGGTCGAGGATCTTCACTGCGTTTTCGAGATCCACCGACACCAGCTGCGACACGCCGCGTTCCGCCATGGTCACACCATACAGGCGATGCATGCGGGCCATGGTGATCGGATTATGCGTGATGGTGATGAAGCGCGTTTCGGTGGTCGCGATCATTTCGTGCAACAGGCTGCAGAACCGCTCGACATTGTGGTCGTCCAGCGGCGCGTCGACTTCGTCCAACACGCAGATCGGCGACGGGTTGGTCAGGAACACCGCGAAAATCAGGGCCAGCGCGGTCAGCGCCTGCTCGCCGCCCGACAGCAGCGACAGCGACTGCGGCTTCTTGCCCGGCGGCTTGGCGATGATGTCGAGGCCGGCTTCGAGCGGATCGTCGCTCTCGATCAGCTTCAGCTCGGCTTCGCCGCCGCCGAACAGTTCGACGAACATCCGCTTGAAGTGACCATTGACCACTTCGAACGACGTCATCAGCCGCTCGCGTGCTTCCTTGTTCAGGCTCTGGATGCCGGTGCGCAGCTTCTTGATCGCTTCGACCAGATCGTCGCGCTCGGTGGCGAGATTGTTGTGCGAGCCCTCGATCTCGTTGAGCTCTTCCTCGGCGCGCAGATTGACGGCGCCGAGCCGCTCGCGGTCGCGCCGCATCTTCTCCAGCTCGACTTCCACCTCGTGCAGATCGGGCAGCTTGTCGTCCTGGCGCACTTCGGCCATGGCCGCGACGCCGTCCGGCTCCACTTCCAGCATGTCGCGGATTTCGCGCTCGATGTCTTCGAGGCGGCGTTTGCCGCTTTCCATCCGCTCTTCGGAACGCGCACAGGCCTCGCGCGCCTGCGACAGGAACTCGATCGAGGTGCGAGCCTCGCGGTCGGTCTCGCGCATCATGTTCTCGGCCGCCTGCAACGCATTGGCCGCGAGCTGTCGCGCCTGCTCGGCATTCTCGACTTCCGAGATCAGCGCGCGGCGCTTCTGCAGGAACAGCGCCGGGGCGTCTTCCAGCTCTTCGCGCTCGCGCAGCAGTTCGGCCTGCCGCGAGGCTACCGTCTCGATCTGCGATGCGGCCGAAGACTTGCGGTTCTGCCAGTCGGCGCGCTCGGCGATGATCGCCTGCAGGCGGCGATCGGCGAGCTCTGCCTCGCGAGCCAGCGCCTGCGCCTCGGCGCGCACCTGGGCGGCGGCACGGCGATGGCCGTCGATCTCGGTGCGCACATCCGACAGCTTGGCTTCGGCCTCGGCAGTGTCAGGCAGCTGCTCCAGCGCCATATGCGCGGATTCGAGCCCGGCTTCCGCTTCCATGCGATCGTTGGAGAGGCGCGATTGCGCTTCGGTCAGCGTTGCGCGGCGCGCCGCGTGGCGGTTGATCTCGCGCTCGGCATTGGCATGACGTTCGCGGGCCTGATCGACGTCGCGACGGGCGTTGCGCAGCGCGTCGCGCGATGCGCCTTCGGCCGATGCCGCAGTTTTCAGCGCAGCTTCGGCGCTGTCCAGCGCTTCGCGCTTGGCGATGGCGTCGAGCTTGGCGTTTTCCAGATCGGCTTCGATATCAGTGAGGCGGGCGCGTTCGGCGAGGCGACGCGCAGCACCGGTCGGCGCATGCGCACCGGCGACAAAGCCGTCCCAGCGCCAGACGTCACCTTCCAGCGTGACCAGACGCTGGCCGGTCTTGAGCTGCGCGACGAGGGCGGCGCCCTGGTCCTTGGTGACGATGCCGATCTGCTTCAGGCGGCGCTGCAGCTCCGGCGGCGCGGTGACATGCTGCGCCAGCGATTCCACGCCGTCCGGCAGCACCGGATCGTCGGCGGGCAGGCCGGCATCGGTCCAGCGCATCGGCGCAGAGGGATCGACGGGGGCATCGAGATCGTCGCCGAGCACGGCGCCGATGGCCTTTTCATAGCCCTTGGTGACGCTGACGCCGTCGATGATCGGCGGCCACAGATTCTTGGTCTCGCCGTTGAGAATCTTCGAAATCGTGCGCGCTTCGGTCTCGAGGCGCTGCACCTTCTTGTCGGCTTCGGTCAGCGGCGCGCGCGAGGCTTCCAGCGTCTGCCGGGCGGCCACATGCGCGGTCTCGTTGTCGCTGACGGCAGTTTCGGCGTGCAGCAGGATTTCCTGCGCGGTCTCCATCAGGGCTGCGAGTTCGTCGAGATCGCCGAAGCCGGAGGTCTGCGCCGTCAGCGCATCGATCTCGCTCTCGACGCGGCGGATCTCTTCGGAGAGGCGCGTCAGTCGATCGGCCTGGCTGCGCACGTTGGACTGCAGCTGGTTGCGCTTCGCCGTCATGTCGGCATGCGCGGTGGTGAGTTCGGTGAATGTGCGCTCGGCCGCAGCCAGCACCTGCTCAGCCTCGGAGACGCGGTCATCGACGCCGCCACGCAGCTCGACGCGCTGCATGATCTCCTCTTTGAGCATCTCGTCTTCTTCGTCGAGCCGCAGCAGCGCGAATTCGGCGTCTTCCGACTGCTTCATTTCGCGGGCGACGTCGGCCTCGAACTGGTTGAGGCGGCGATCGAGCTCAGCCGCCCGCTCCTTGGCGCGCACTTCTTCGCGGTCCAGCAGATCGCGGGCATTGGTCAGGCGTTGCAGCCCGGCTGCGGCCGCAGCTTCCGCCTCGCGCATCGCTGGCAGCTCACTGGCGCGGATCGCCTGGATGCGCGCCGATTCGCCCTGGATGCGTGTCGCTTCGGCGAGTTCGAGCACGTTGCGGTCATGGGTCGATGCAGCATCGGCATTGTCCGCATGCGCCTGGATCCAGCGCAGATGAAACAGCATGGCCTCGGCCTTGCGCACCTTGGCGGCCACTTCGCGGAAGCGTGTGGCCTGGCGCGCCTGCTTCTTCAGGCCTTCCATCTGGCCGGACAACTGCCCGATCACGTCCTCGACGCGGGTTAGGTTGGTCTCGGCCGCCTTGAGGCGCAGCTCGGCCTCGTGGCGGCGCGCATGCAGGCCGGCAACGCCGGCGGCGTCCTCCAGCACCCGGCGGCGCGCTTCCGGCTTGGCCTGGATGATTTCGCCGATCTTGCCCTGGTGAACCAGTGCCGGCGAGCGCGCGCCGGTGGCGGCGTCGGCGAACAGGATCTGGACGTCGCGGGCGCGGACGTCGCGACCATTGATGCGATAATTCGAGCCGTTGTCGCGCTCGATGCGGCGAGTGATTTCCAGCACTTCGGAATCGTTGACCATGGCCGGCGCGGTGCGGTCGGCATTATCGATGGTCATCGTCACTTCGGCATGGTTGCGCGAGGCGCGGTTGCCGGAGCCGGCGAAGATCACGGCTTCCATGTCAGTGGCGCGCAGCGACTTGTGCGACGTCTCGCCCATCGCCCAGCGCAGCGCCTCGACGAGGTTCGACTTGCCGCAGCCATTGGGACCGACGACGCCGGTGAGGCCGGGCTCGATCATGAAGTCGGTCGGTTCGACGAACGACTTGAAGCCGTTCAGGCGCAGGCGCGTGAGTTTCATGGACAGGGTACTCTAGTTCAGGCCAGTCACCGGCAATGCGAATCCCCAGCGCAAACAGTACCATAAAGGCACCGCCCGCGCGCCCCGGGACTCACGGGCACGGCTGTCAATTGAGCCCGACAATGGCGAGACGAGGGCAGTGGGGCAACGGCGGAACCCGGGTTGTCCCAAGGGTTTTGCGGGGGATAAGGGGCGGGGAGGGTGGGGGAAGGGCTTGTTTTGTAGGAGGGTTATGAAGTCCGGCGGATCAGCCAATGCCCGAGTAGGCTTGAGCAATGCTGAGCGAAACCGATAGGCATCCTTCAATTGCTTCGCGCAGATTGACCATCAACTCGTCCATGGACTCGCCCTGGCTGGCGCAGCCGGGCATGGCTGGGACCTCTGCCCAGTACCCGCCTTCCTCGGCGTCATGCACGATGATCTTGATCTGCATGGTCATCTTCTAATTCAAAGAGCGTGGATCGTATTTGAGTTACTTCGGCGTCGCCGCCACGAGCCAGCCGAGCCGCGACATGATCGTCAGAACTGCGACTGTCACAGCAAGCCCACCGCTGATCCACCAGCCGATATAGCCTTTGCTCGGCAGATGAGCGATCCGCTCCACGACGGTGGCTTGGCCGACCTTGAGTTCGGATATGTCCTTGCCGGCGTCCTTGATGACGCTTTTCATCTCGGTGATATCGCTCCTGATATGAGCGACGTCGGCTTCAAGACGGGCGACGCGGGCTTCGATCATGGCGTCGAATGTGCTCCCCCTGCCGGGCGGCTGCAAGGGCGGCGCCGGGCGTGCGGCGTGTTGGTCGGAATCGTCCGGCATGCAATCTCCCCATCACGCGAGATTAGCGCCTCATGAGAGTCGCACAATCTAAAGTAGATTTCGCGGTTGTGCGGAATTCGACTTTTCCTGTTTGCCTCGGCTCCTGATGTGGATATACGATACATATATGAATCGTATATGGAGCCCCCATGGGCATCGTGAGCATCGACGACGATTTGCATGAGCAACTGCGCAAGGCGACCAAGGTGTCGTGCCGATCGATCAATGCGCAGGCGGCTTACTGGATCAAGATCGGGATGCTCTGCGAGGCCAATCCCGCGCTGTCGTTCACCGAGATCCTTGCGCGCGAGATGAGTGCTGCGGGCGTGGCGACGCCGTCGCTGGTGGCGACTGCGGCATGACCAAGAAGCCTGAGGAACTGGCGCTGCTGGCAGAATCCGGCCGGCTCCTGGCATCGGTGTTTGCGCTGCTGGATCGCACGGAGCTGGTCGGCCGCTCGACGCTCGCCATCAATGACATGGTCGAGCGCTTCATCACCCAGGATCTGGCGGCGCGGCCGGCGAGCAAGGGGCAGTATGGCTTTGCATTCGTGCTCAATGCCTCGATCAACGAGGTGGTCTGCCACGGCATTCCCTCCAGTGCAGATGTGCTGAAGGAGGGCGACATCGTCAACTTCGACATCACGCTGGAGAAGAACGGCTATATCGCCGATAGCAGCAAGACCTATTGCGTGGGCGCGGTGAACACCGCCGCGAAGCGGCTGGTCGAGGCCACCTATGAGGCCATGTGGCAGGGTATCCGCGCGGTGCGGCCGGGCGCGCGGCTCGGCGATATCGGCTTTGCCATCGAGCGCCACGCCAAGCGCTGCGGCTATTCGGTGGTGCGCGATTATTGCGGCCACGGCATCGGCCGCGAGATGCATGAGGCGCCGCAGGTGATGCATTTCGGCAAGCCGAACACCGGGCTCACGTTGCGCGAGGGCATGGTGTTCACCATCGAGCCGATGCTCAATCGCGGCCGCGCCAAGGTCCGCACCGAGGATGACGGCTGGACTGTCGTGACCGACGACGGTTCGCTGTCGGCGCAGTTCGAGCACACGGTAGCGGTGACGGCAAAGGGCGTGAAGGTGCTGACATTGCGGCCGGATGAGCGACGTTGAAGAAGGCGCGTCCGGTGACGTCAGGTTCCGATGCCAGCGCTAGATATCGCGCGCCACGCTGTCGGGCCGCGATTGCTGCGGCGCGCAGAGGGCGGCGATGCACAGGGCCACAAAAGCCAGGCCGATGAAATTCACGACGAGATTTTCAAACATGAGCACCTCCTGAAATATTTCAGGACAATGCAAAGGCAGCGCTTAATCACTTCTTAAGCGGGCTTACCGAGCCGTTACCATGGTTAATTCCGGCGTCAGCGCACGCGCGCCTGCGCCGTCCGCGGCATTGGGATTTCTGCTTTTAGCGCGGTCTGGCCCTGTGGCGTGATGCGATAGCGCGCCATGCTGCCCGGCGGGGACTCGATCCAGCCCTTCTGCACCATATTGGCCAATGTCTTCTGACCGGCCGGCAGCAGATGGGTGGCGGGGAGTTCGGCAACGCTGCAGAGCTTCTGCAACGCTGTGCGTTCGATGTAATGCGGGAGGTGGGAAGCGCGTGCGGGCATGGAGGTGATGCAACTGCGAGGTACGAGCATACAGATGGCCGCGCGATGGACGCAAAGCCGGTGGACTCAATCGTGCTCAACGCAGTCGAGTCCACTCCGTTCCCAACAAAAATGAAGCCGGCGTCGCTTGTTGTGAGTTGGCCTCAGCCGTTGGCTGATCACGGGCGCAGATCCAATCGCAACCACGGCCATATCCCATAAAAAAATGGCCGGAACCGTCCGGCCATTTTCTACATCCCCGTTCGGCAGGCGCCTTAGCCCTTCAAGAGCGGCGTGATCTTCTTTGAGAATTCTTCAAACGTCTGCTCGCCGCGCAGCATCTCGCCATTGATGAAGAAGGTCGGCGTCGAATTGACCTTAAGGACTTCGTTGGCGAATTTCTGGTCGGCCGCGATCTTGTCGAGCAGCGCCTGATCCTTCAGGCACTCTTCGACCTGCTGCTGGCTGAGGCCGGCCTGCTTGCCGATGCGGGTCAGGGTTTCGGTGGTGTTCTTCATCACCCATTCGTTCTGCTGCTTGAACAGCATGTCGACCACGGCGAAATATTTGCCGGCATCGTCCTTGGCGATGCAGCGGGCCAGCATCGAGCCGGCAGCCGCCTTGATGTCGAGCGGGAATTCGCGGAACACGAAGCGGATCTTGTTAGTGTCGATGAATTCGGACTTGATCTTGGGAAACACGGTTTCGGTGAAATTGGCGCAGTGCCCGCAGGTCATCGAGGCGAATTCCACCACGGTGACGGCCGCATCCTTCGGACCGAGCGCCATGTCCGGCAGCGACACCGGCTTGCTGACATCGGCCGCCGTCTGCGCCGATGCTTCGGAGATCAGCCGCAGCGGCGACAGACCGATGGCTGCAGCGGCGCCGGTCAAAGCGAGAGCAGCAGTAAATTGGCGGCGCGTGATGATCAAAGGAGTGCTCCGAAGTGGCGGCGTGGCCGGATAAGTTCGCTTCGCTAACTTGAAACGCCAAATGTGGCAAGCGGATGCCGGAACCGCGGGCCCCCCGAAATCGCTCAACTTCGCTTGATCGCCGCGCCCAGGCGCGCCAGAGCTTCCTTCAGCGCGGCGTCCTCCAAGTCTGGCAAGGTCGCCGCGACCTGTGCCACCGCGGCGGGGTCGATCGGCTTGATCGTCCGCTTCGCCCGCGGTCGCGACAACGGCGCCTGGCGCAGCGCGATCTTGCCGACCGCGTTCCAGCCGAAGAAGCGGTTCACTTTCTCCAGGATGGTGTCCGACATGTGCTGGATCTCCAGCGCCATCGGGCCTTCGACGCGCAGAATGAGGGTCGCGCCTTGTTGCGGCTGGCCTTCCACCGGCCGCGGCCACTGGATCTTGAGCGGCTCAGAGAAATTGGCCACCTGGGTGCCGGCGATCTCGGCCCAGCGCGTCACCAGTTCGCGCGAGGCAAATCCCTGCTTGGCATAGGCGTCGGCGAACACGCCGCCCAGCAGCGCGGAGAGCGGTTTTGCGGAGATCGGGCCGGGCTTGTTCATGAACGGGCGATTTGGATACATGTCGGCATGAGCCTATCAGCCTCCGCCCGCGGACGAAAGAAAACCGACCCTGTCGAGCCCCGGGATAGCGGGGAAGCCGCTGCAGCGCGGCGACCCGCCCAGATCCTGGCCTGGTATGACCGGCATCGCCGCCGGTTGCCGTGGCGCGCTTTGCCGGGCGAGACGGCCGATCCCTATCGGGTCTGGCTCTCGGAAATCATGCTGCAGCAGACCACCGTTGCGGCGGTGGGGCCATATTTCATGAAGTTCCTGGCGCGCTGGCCGACGGTGAGCGATCTCGCGCGGGCCTCGCAGGACGACGTGCTGCGGATGTGGGCGGGGCTCGGCTATTATTCACGCGCGCGCAACCTGCATGCCTGTGCGGTGGCCGTGCTGCGCGACCATGGCGGGGTGTTTCCCGACACGGAAGCTGGCTTGCGCGCTTTGCCGGGCATCGGGCCGTATACGGCCTCGGCCATCGCTGCCATCGCGTTCGAGCGCCAATGCATGCCGGTGGATGGCAATATCGAACGCGTCACCGCGCGGCTCTATGCGGTCGAGGAAGCGCTGCCGAAATCGAAGCCGGCGATTGTGGCACTGGCGGCGACGCTGCTCGGCCCGTCACGCGCCGGCGACAGCGCCCAGGCCCTGATGGATCTCGGCGCGACCATCTGCACGCCGAAAAAGCCGGCCTGTGCGCTGTGCCCGGTCAACGACGATTGCGCCGCACAGGCCCGCGGCGATCAGGAGACGTTTCCGCGCAAGGCGCCGAAGAAGAGCGGAGCATTGCGGCGCGGTGCGGCCTTCGTGATCACGAGGGAGGGCGAGTTGCTGGTGCGCACGCGTGCCGAGAAAGGCCTGCTCGGCGGGATGACCGAAGTGCCGACCTCGGATTGGCTTGCCGGTCAGGATGATGCGGACGCGTTGGCGCAGGCGCCGGTGCTGAAGAGCGCGACGGCCTGGCATCGCAAATTCGGCACCGTCGCGCACGTCTTCACGCATTTCCCGTTGGAGCTCGTGGTTTATACCGCCTGCGTCGCTGCGCAAACGAAGGCGCCGAAGGGTATGCGCTGGGTGGCGATTGCGACTCTGGACGGCGAAGCGCTGCCTAATGTGATGCGCAAGGTTATCGCTCACGGACTGGCGGATTAGGCTGCGCGGGCGCCGTGTTCGCTGCTGGCAGGCATCAGGACGCAACAGTTGCGGCCGGTGTTCTTGGCGACATAGAGCCCCTGATCGGCGCGTTCGATCATATCCTGCACGTCGCGGTCGCGGTCGGAGACCAGCGATATGCCAACCGAAACGGTGGCCGCCAGGAGGGTCTTGCCTTCACCGATGACAGCGCGCTCGACGGCGTGGCGGATCCTGTCGCCGAGCGCGAGCGCGGTCTGCTCATCGGCCTCGCGCAGCAGCACCACGAACTCCTCGCCACCGAAGCGGGCTGCGCGGTCGGTGCTCTTGATGTTGCTCTGGATCACCTCGGCGATTTTCTTGATGGCGATATCGCCGATGGAATGACCATGCGTATCGTTGATTTTCTTGAAGTGATCGATGTCGATCATCAACGTCGCGAGGCTGCGCTTGTAGCGCAACGCGAATTCCATCGCGTCATTCGCGGCGACGACGAACGAGCGACGGTTCATCAGCCCGGTCAGGTAATCGGTATCCGCGAGCTGCCGCAGCCTGCTGAGGTCATCCTTGAGCTGCAGCGCATTCTCGGTGGCGCGCAATTCGGCTTCCTTGGTGCGCTCCTCCGCGAATCCGATGCGGCGAAGCAGGGAGCGTAGCGCCTGGGTTAACTGCACGACTTCCAGCGATCCCCGCTGCCGTTGCAGCATGGTGGGACCAGACGTCCGACCGATACGATTGGCTTCCAGCGTGATGTCGTGGATCGGCGAAGATATTCGCCTGGCGATCAGGAAAGCGATGAAGACGCCCAACAGCCCGACGGCGGCACCGATGAGAAGGATGTTCTTTGCCGTATGAAAGGCTGCAGCAAGTGCGATGTCGGCAGGCTGGCTCGCGGTGATGATCCAGTTCAGGCCCTGGTATTCGCGATGACCGCGGCTGACATAATAGGCAGTCAGCATGTCGCGGTCGCCGACCTTTTCGAAGGTCGTACCGGCGCGATTCTGCAGAATGACTGCTAGGCGCCGGTCGTCGAAGCGCTTGGTGTTGACGCCGTCGCCGGTCAACACGACTCCCTGTTTCGACATCACCATCAAGCGGGTGTCAGTGCCGCCGTCATTGGCCTCTGAACTGGCGATGATATTGCGCGCCCAATCCCAATCGAGATGGGCGCCGAGCACGCCGAGCAATGTGCCGTTCGCGTTGCGAACCGGGAGGGCAATATCGACGAAGCGATGCGGCTCGCCGTCGGCACGCTTGGCAAGAAGGGAAGCGAGCAAAGCTGCTTCATGGACGTCGCCGACATTGGAGTCGTGAAGTCCGGTGCGAAACCAGGGGCGCTGCGCAACCGATTTACCTTCGAGCATGCCCATCGTGGATGCCACAACGGTGCCGTCGGGATTGGCAAAGCCGATCCACGCGAAGTCGCTGAAGGAGCTCTGCAACTGTTCCAGGGCTGTGCGAAGCCCGGCATGGTCGCCCTGCCAGAGGCCCTGCAACAGTTCCAGTTTCGAAAATAGATGCACTTCCCGCTGCCGGGTCGCCATATAGCGATCAAGACGTTCAGCGGTGATCGAGGCGGTCGCTGCGAGGCGGATGTTGATCAGTTCGGACGTGTGGCGATAGGCGATCGACGCCGCACCTGCGGCCAGTGCGCCGACCAACACCACGATCATCACGGCAAAAGCGATCGTGATATGTGACCGAACCGTCAGGCGATCTTCAATCGCGCGGACGCGCTCGGCAATCTTGTTGATCAGGTGACGCATGAACAGGCCTTGCACTAACGAATGTTAGACACCTGACATAGGTCAATTGGGCAATTCCTAACGCTGGCAGACCGACGTCGCACATGTTGAACCATTGATGAATCGAAATGATTCAATACGATCGATCTCGCCAGCCGCTTTACCCCGCATTTGACAGGAGCGAGAGCGGCGGAACCGGCACGATCGGCGGCTTTGCGTTAAGGCCTTCGACCTGAAACCCGGCAACACGCTTGTAATTGGCCGCGATCGTCTCGAGTTCCTGCTGTGACAGCACGTCGGTGACGACGCCATAACCATTCGGCGCGCGTTCCTCGACGATCTGCATCACCTGTTCCGGCCCGTTTTTGCGATTGAGCATGACAAGATCTGTGGTGGCCGGACGGCGTTCGGCTTCGAAGGCCTCCAGCGCCGCCGGGACTTCGCCCTGGGCGAGAATTTCGCGCGTCAGCACGCGGGCGTCGAGAATGGCCTGCGAGGCGCCGTTCGACCCGATCGGGTACATCGGATGCGCGGCATCGCCCATCAGCGTGACGCGGCCGAAGGTCCAGCGGTCGACCGGATCGCGATCCACCAGCGGATATTCGTAGGCATGCGCGCAGTTGCGGATCAGGCCGGGCACGTCGAGCCAGTCGAATGTCCAATTCTCGAACCACGGCAGGAATTCGTCGAGCTTGGCCGATCGGTTATAGTCCTCGCGGCGCCACTGATAGGTCGGCGGCATATGTCGCTCGGCGATCCAGTTGATGTCGTAATTGCCGTCGGCATCCGGTGAGCGCGAGATCGGGTAGCAGACGAATTTCAGCACCTCATGACCGGCCATGATCATGGTACGGCCGCTGAGGAACGGTTTGCTCCGGGTGACGCCGCGCCAAAGGATGCGGCCGTTCCAGATCGGGGCGCCTTCCTGAGGATAGAGCTTTTGCCGGATCGCCGAGTGGATGCCATCGGCCGCGATCAAGAGCGTTCCATCATAGCTGCCGGCCGGCGCGCCGGTGGCGCGGTCGATGAAATCGGCGCGGATGCCGTCGGCTGACTCGGCCCAGTCGCTCAAATGATGGCTGGTCAGAATATTGTCGGCGCCGAGCCGCTCGATGGCGGTGTCCAGCAGGATCTGATGCAGCGCGCCGCGGTGGATCGAGAATTGCGGCCAACGATAGCCGGCCTCGATGCCGCGCGGCTCGCTCCAGATCGGCTTGCCGCTCTTGGAGAAATAAGCCAGTTCGCGGGTGCGCACGCCGGTGGCGTCGAGTTTGTCGAGGAGGCCGAGTTCGAGCAGTTCACGCACCGCGTGGGGCAGCACATTGATGCCGACACCAAGCGGCTTCAGCGCCGGCACGCTTTCGAAAACGCGGCACGGAATGCCAATCTGATGCAGGCTGAGCGCGAGCGTCAGGCCGCCGATGCCTCCGCCGACGATGAGAACGGTCATGGTGTGCCTCCCCCTCTTATTGATCGAGGTCATGGCACGGGACGGCTCATCGGAGCAATAGATATGCCCGCCGCGGCTGGCCGCGCAGCGGCTGGTCGGGCCACGGCATGGTGGACCGAACCTTAATGCAAAATTCAACGGCTTTCCTCTAATACCGTCGTCTATCCAATCCAGATGACCTCGATCACCATCAGGGGCAAAGATGTCCGAGACGATCAAACCAACAGGGCGGGAGATCTTTTTTCCCGCGTCCGAACTCATCGTATCCAAGACGGATCTCAAGGGTCGTATGACCTATGTGAACCGGCTGTTCTGCAAGATGGCGGGCTACAGCGAGAGCGAGTTGATTGGCGAGCCGCATAGTCTCATCCGTCATCCCGACATGCCGCGCAGTGTATTCAAGCTGCTGTGGGACACCATCGAGGCGAGGCGGGAGATCTTCGCTTACGTGAAGAACATGACGCGCACGGGCGATCATTACTGGGTGTTCGCGCATGTGACGCCATCCTACGACCTGCAGGGCAAGCTGGCCGGCTATCATTCCAATCGCCGCGTACCGCCTCCGGATCTCGTCAAGAACACCATCGCGCCGCTTTATGCCGACGTGCTGGCTATCGAGAAGCGCCAGGTCAACGGCAAGGACGCCTTGGCCGCCGGCTACGCTGCGCTCTCCGACTTCATCGCATCCCAGAAAGCAAGCTATGACGAACTTATGTTTTCTCTCAAGAGCGCAGCTTAGCACGCTGCTGGTGATCGCCGGCCTGGTGCTGGGGGTGGTGCTGCAATGGGCCGGTCTCCCCACCGCGGCCTTGGTCGCGCATGGCGTCGCATTGGCGGCGGCCGTATTCGCCCTGCTGCTGATCGGCAAGACCGCGCGCCTGATCGAGCGCGCCCGTGTCGTTTGCCAGCGCATCGCGCAAGGCGATTTCGAGGCGCGCATCCTCGATATCCCGGTGAACGGCGTCACCGGCGAACTGCTGCATGGCATCAATGACATGATCGACGGCTGCGACGCCTTCGTGCGTGAGGCCACCGCCGCCATGAGTGCCCTCCACAACAACAAATATTATCGCCGCATCATGCTCGGCGGCCTGCATGGCGGCCTGTTGCACGGCGCCAAGGCGATGAATGCGGCGACCGACCAGATCGCTGATCGAATCGTGGATTTCGAGAGGCAGACCGCGGAGCTCGAAACCGCGGTGGGCGGCATCGTCTCCGCACTCGACACCGGTGCGGCGGAGATGAACGGCACCGCAGGAAATCTGCGCACCGGCGCGTCCGCGACGTTATCGCGCGTCACTTCGGTCGCAGCGGCGGCAGAACAGGCGGCGGCCAACATGCAGTCGGTGGCTTCCGCCACGGCGCGATTGTCGTCGAGCGCCAGTGAAGTCGGCGCCGATGTCGACCGCTCGGCTGCGATCGCCGTCCGTGCGGTCGAACGTGTCGCCGATGCGGCCAGCAATGTCGATGTGCTGCGCCGGGTGGCGGCGCGCATCAGCGAGGTTGTCATCTCGATCAACGCCATTGCCAGCCAGACCAATCTGCTGGCACTGAACGCAACGATCGAAGCGGCGCGCGCCGGCGATGCCGGTCGCGGCTTTGCCGTGGTGGCGCATGAAGTGAAAGCACTGGCGACGCAGACGGCCAATTTCACCGCCGAGATCGAACAGGAAATCGGCCAGGTGCAAGCGGCGACTGACAAGGTCAGCGAGTCCATCAGCGAGATCGGCACCGTGATCGCCGAGGTCAACGAGATCACCGGCAAGGTCGCCGATGCGTCGGCCGCGCAGTCATCCGCGACGGCGGATATTTCGCGCAATATCGACGAAGCATTTGCCGTCGTGCGCGAGATTTCGGCCAATATTCAATCGCTGGCCGAGACTGCCCAGAACAACGAACAGCTCGCGGCTTCGACCATGGTGGCCTCGGACGACCTGTCATCGCAATCGGGGCTGCTGACCCACAAGATGCGCGGCTAGCTCGGCGACGCACGTGACAGCCTGGTGCGTCAGGCGGGGACTGGATAGCGGCGGCCACTCGCGGCAACAGCAAGCAAAGCCGGCGCCGGATAGGCGCCGGCTTTGTCGTTTTGGTGACGCGGCTTTGCTCGTGCGTCACAAAAAAAAGCCGGGCAATGAGGCCCGGCTTCTCGTCAGATCGGTGAGCGAAAATTTAGCTCGCGCCCATTTCGCTGCGGATTTGCGCGCGCAACTCGTCGATCAGGCGCAGACCCTTCTTGGTTTCGACATGCCAGAACGTCCAGCCATTACAGGCCGCGGCGCCCTGGGCCATCGCGCCCATGCGATGGATCGAGCCGACCTTGTCACCGAACATGATGGCGCCGTCGGCGCGGACCAATGCGCCGTGACGCTGCTTGGCATCGACGAGCTTGGTGCCCGGCGAGATCAGGCCGCGTTCGACCAGTTCGGCGAAGGCGACACGCGGGGCGCTGCGGGCCGTCATGAACGGGGCCAGGGTTGCTTCCGGCAACGGCTCGATGGCGGCGATGCGCGCCTCGGCTGCCTTGGCGTAGACGCGGTCGCGCTCGAAACCGATATAGGAGCGGCCGAGGCGCTTGGCGACGGCGCCGGTGGTGCCGGTGCCGTTGAAGGGATCGATCACGAGATCGCCGGGCTTCGACGATGACAGCAACACCCGGGCGAGCAGGCCTTCCGGCTTCTGCGTCGGATGCACTTTCTTGCCGTCGTCGCCCTTCAGGCGTTCGTCACCGGTGCAGAGTGGGATCAGCCAGTCCGAACGTGCCTGCACGTCGTCGTTGGCGGCCTTCAGCGCCTCGTAATTGAAGGTGTAACCCTTCGCATGTTCGTCGCGCGCGGCCCAGATCATTGTTTCGTGGGCATTGGTGAACCTGCGGCCGCGGAAGTTCGGCATCGGATTCGACTTGCGCCAGACGATGTCGTTGAGCACCCAGAATCCGAGATCCTGCATGATCGAGCCGACACGGAAAATATTGTGGTAGGAGCCGATCACCCACAGCGTGGCAGACGGCTTCATGGCGCGACGCGCGGCGAGCAGCCAAGCACGCGTGAAATCGTCATAGGCCGAGAATGACGAGAACTTGTCCCAGTCATCGGTGACCGCATCCACATGGGAATCGTCGGGGCGTTTCAGATCGCCCTTCAGTTGCAGGTTGTAAGGTGGATCTGCAAACACCAGATCGACCGAACCAGCCGGCAGTTTCGACATCTCGGCAACGCAATCGCCAACGACGATGCGATGCTCGAGGGCAGACTCTAGTTGTGTGCGGGACGTCCTCAAAGACGCCCCGCTACGCGAACCAACCATGACTCAATTACTCTGACTCAGGCGACGCTGTCGGCGACGCGGGACTAAACAACCGACTGACCCGCAATGTGAACGGTCAAAGTAAAAATCGACTTAATTGGTATTGGAATCTCGCTAGGCAAGTTTTGCCCGGCGGGCTAATGATTATCATTAACGCGATGGAAAGATTGCGCTCTATCTGCGTTGTGTTGCGCCGGTTGTGCGCCATCGGCTGCACAGCGCGCATTGAATTGAAGGAATGGCCCGATGCGTTACGATGATTTCCGTCGCAGCGACAATATCGACGACCGTCGCGACGATAGCGGCGGGGGCGGCGGCGGATTCGGTATTCCCGGCGGCGGTGGCGGTCTTGGCATCGGTACGGTGCTGGTGCTCGGCCTGGTCGGCTGGGCGCTGGGCATCGACCCCCGTGTTTTGATCAGCGGTGCGGAAATTTTCACCGGCGGCCAGCAGGCGCCGACGTACCAAACTGACCGCCGATCGGCGCCGAGCAAGTCGGGCCCGCCGACCGATGAAATGGGCAGCATGATCTCCGGTGTGCTCGGCGAAATCGACGATCGTTGGAGCGAAATATTTCGCGAAAGCGGGCAGACCTATAAGGGTCCGCAGATCGTGCTGTTTCGCAACGCCACCAATGGCGGCCGCTGCGGCCAGGCACAGTCGGCGATGGGACCGTTTTATTGCCCGCCGGACAAGAAGATCTATCTCGACACCAGCTTTTTCCGCCAGGTCGAAACCAAGTTTCGCGGCTGCTCGGGCAATGCCTGCAAATTCACCACCGCCTATATCATCGCGCATGAAGCCGGCCATCACGTGCAGAATTTGCTCGGAATCATCCCGCGCGTGACGCAGGCGCAGGAGCGCGCGGGCAGCAAGGCGGAAGCAAATAATCTCCAGGTGCGCGTCGAATTGCAGGCGGACTGCCTGTCGGGCGTCTGGGTCAATCGTGAGGAGAAGAAGCGGCCGGGCTTCTTAGAGCAGGGCGATATCGATGCCGCCCTGCAGACCGCGGCCGCGATCGGCGACGACACGCTGCAGCGTCAGGCGCAGGGCCGTGTGGTGCCGGATTCTTTCACCCACGGCTCGGCCGCGCAGCGCAAGCGCTGGTTCATGGTCGGCTATCAACAAGGCACGATCCAGGCGTGCAACACGTTTGGGACGGATCGGCTGTAGCCATGGCGCTCGACAAGACCAAAACCTTCGTCCCGCTTAACATTGCAGTGTTGACGATCTCCGACACCCGCGCGCTGGAGGATGACAAATCGGGCGCGACGCTGGCGGATCGGTTGACGTCTGCAGGGCATATACTGGCGAAGCGCGAGATTGTCACCGACGACATCGAGGCGATCCGCGCGGTAGTCAAATCTTGGATCGCCGACACCGGCGTCGATGCGATCATCACGACGGGGGGCACCGGTTTCACCGGCCGCGATGTTACGCCAGAAGCGATCGAGCCGCTGTTCGAAAAGCGGATGGACGGTTTTTCGATCGCCTTCCATATGTTGAGCCACGCCAAGATCGGCGCTTCGACGATCCAGAGCCGCGCCACGGCGGGCACTGCTGGTACGACCTTCATTTTTTGCCTGCCGGGCTCGCCGGGGGCGTGTCGCGACGGCTGGGATGGCATCCTCGATGCGCAGCTCGATTATCGCACGCGGCCGTGCAATTTCGTCGAGATCATGCCGCGGCTCGATGAGCATCTGCGGCGTCCGAAGGCCAAGGGCACGTCGACGTGAGCTAACGTCGCCGGATCTGCAACACCGTCCCGAGCCATCGTCGCAAGGCCTTCCGCATATCGCTGCAGGCCTGCCGGCGCAGCTCGGCTGCACGGGCCTTGTGAAACGCGAGCAATTCTGCTGTCACGCGCCGCGAGACATCGCGGCGCGGCGGGGTCACAGCGCAAGCTCCCATGTCTCGCCGATCAGATTCTGCCCGAAGCTGCGATGTGGCTCGCTGGCGACGAGGGTGAAGCCCGCGCGTTCATAGATCTTGCGCGCCGCGACCAGGTTGCTTTGCGTCCACAGGGTGATTGTCCGATAGCCGCATTGCCGCGCAAAGCCGATGGCTTCCGAGGCTAACCGATGGCCGAGCCTCTGGCCGCGCGCGATGGGATCGATGATCAGCAGCCGGATTTTGGCGACATCGTCCGAAGATTTCACGAGAAAGATCGAGCCGACGGGTGCGCCGTCCATCTCGGCGATCCAGCAGCGCTCGCGCGAGGGGGCGAACGCCGCGAGATATTTCGCGACGATATCGGCAACCAGCCCCTCGAACGAGGAATCGTAGCCGTATTCCGCCGCATAGAGCGCGCCGTGGCTTTGCACCACCCAACCCATGTCACCGGGGCGCGGGCTGCGGAGCGTTGCCTGCGACGTGTCACTGCCATCAATCAGTGTTTCAATCGTCGTCATAGCCTGCACCACGCGGGTGGCGCGAGGGCCGAGCGCGTCGAGCATCGCCGTCACCTGATGATGCGAGTCGCGATCGAGCCGATCGAAGGCAAGGCGGCCCTTTGAGGTCAGTCGCAACCTGTGCAGCCGACGATCCTCCGCCGAGGGCTTTCGCGAGATCAGCGCCTGTTCCGCGAAGCCTTTCAGAATGCGGCTGAGATAGCCGACATCGAGGCCAAGCGCGTCGCTGATCTCGCGCGCGGACAGATCATCTTGATGCGCGAGTTCGTACAGCACGCGGGCTTCCGCGAGCGAATAGGGGCTATCCAGCAAGTGCTGGTTCAGCACGCCGAGTTTGCGCGTGTAGAAGCGATTGAAGGCGCGAACGGCGGCGACGGGATCGGGGTGCTGGCGCAAGCTTGGCAAGTGTTTTGGCCATCGCTGATTATTGCCGACCTCGCGGGCGCAGCAAAGCCTTCCGGAAACGCGCAAGCGCTGACTGGATTGCTTCGATTTTTGCAACGACGAGAAGGTTCAGGCCACCATCATGATGCGGCTGCGCAGCATGGTGCGGGAGGCGCGGCCAAGCTGGCGCAACAGTTTTGCTTCGGCACGGCCAGCATCGGCATGGCCGCCGAGACGCTCATAATGGTCCCGCGCAATCAGCAGGCCCTGGTCGGCTTTGGGGCCAGAGACCTTGCGGAGCAGATGTTTCACCCCGTCGCGAAAGCCGGTCTCGTCATAAGGCGAGCGCGCATAGCGAAAAATGCCGGCACGCGGTCGGTCGCTGGCGCCGACGCGCTGGATGAATTGCTGGGTCTCCTCGATCCAGCCGCTATCCAGCACAGCGCCGGCATGCAGGAACATCAGCCAGGGCGAGCGCGCGACCCGGGCCCCGGCAGCCATCGCCGCGGCGCGTGAGCCTCTGGACGTCAGAAAGCCGCAGCCGGCCACGTCTGCGACCCGCTCGATCACATCGGTGCCGGCACGATCCACCAGCAACACCTCGCGGATAACGCCGGCAGCCGCGCCCGGCACCAGCGCCGCCAGAGTGGCGACCGCGGGCTGTTCGACACCGTCGGTGGGAATGATCACGCTCAGCATGGAAGTGGATAATACCTCAAGGCCAGTTCCACAGCGTTATCATTTCGTCATACTGAAAGCAGCCACCAATGCACGCTATGGCTAAGGTGGCGCCTGTGGAGCAGGTTATTATTTCAAAACGTTGTTCTTGATATGTTCTGAAGAGGTGCTAGCCTAGCTGCATGAATCAGAACGCCGCAGCCCTTCAGATGCCGACTGCTCCCGCGCCGTCCGAAATCGCGGGGGTGCCATCGCCGTTTCCGGCGATCGAGGTGGCGATCGACCGCCAGCGGCGGCGCGGGCGCGGCGCCCAGACCAATGACAGCGGCCGTTTCGAGAAAGAGGCGCGCGTCGTGTTCGACGACGGCTGGCAGAGCCTCGACGACCTGCCGCCATTCAAGACGACGGTGGCGGTGGACACGGCGCGGAAGGTCATCACCCGCAACGAGTCGCCGGATATCGGTTTCGACCGTTCGATCAATCCCTATCGCGGCTGCGAGCATGGCTGCGTCTATTGTTTCGCGCGGCCGACCCACGCCTATCTCGGCCTGTCGCCGGGGCTGGATTTCGAATCCAAGCTGTTCGTGAAGCCCGACGCGCCGGCGCTGCTCGCCAAGGAACTGGCGGCGGCAGAATATGAGCCGAAGACGATCGCGATCGGCACCAATACCGATCCGTATCAGCCCATCGAGCGTGAACGCCAGATCATGCGCGGCATTCTCGAAGTGCTGGAAGCAGCGGGGCATCCCGTCGGCATCGTCACCAAGTCGGCGCTGGTGGTGCGCGATATCGATATCCTGGCGCGAATGGCGAAGCGCAATCTCGCCAAGGTGGCGCTGTCGGTGACATCGCTGGATCCGAAGCTGGCGCGCACCATGGAGCCGCGGGCCTCGACGCCGCCGAAGCGGCTGGAGGCGCTGCGGCAGTTGTCGGAGGCCGGCATTCCGACCTCGGTGCTGGTCGCACCGGTGATCCCCGCGCTGAATGACAGCGAAATCGAGCGTATCCTCGATGCCGCCGCGCATGCCGGCGTGAAGGAAGCGAGTTACGTTCTGTTGCGCCTGCCACTGGAAGTGCGCGACCTGTTCCGCGAATGGCTGATGGCGAATTATCCGGATCGCTATCGTCACGTCTTTACGCTGATCCGCGAGATGCGGGGAGGTCGCGACTATGACTCGCAATGGGGCACGCGCATGAAGGGCACCGGGCCGATGGCCTGGATGATCGGCCGCCGCTTCGAGGTCGCCTGCGCCAAGCTCGGGCTCAACAAGAAGCGCGCGAAACTCACGCTCGAGCATTTCACGAAGCCGGCAGGCGCCGGCCAGCAACTGACTTTGTTCTAGGTTCTGAAGTTTACTCCTGAAGGTCTCGCAATCTTGGGAGCAACTCGGGGAAGGGGCGTCGGCTGGAAACCAGAGCCGGCCGGCGACCCTTCTCCGCTTTTTCAGAGATCGGGATAGCGGGCATTGTCCTGGATTCCCGGTTGCGCCATCGGGGCGGGATGCGCACGATCCGCCCATGATTCGGGACAGCACCACCTCACCTGCGAAAAAAGCGACCAAACTGGCGGGTTCCAAGCCTCGCAAGTCGATCGTCGTGGCGGGAGCGCCCAGCTTCAAGCGCGAGCGGGCGCTGTTGAAGCAGGGGATCTGGCCGGTGGCGGGCTGCGACGAGGCCGGTCGCGGGCCGCTGGCGGGGCCTGTGGTGGCTGCCGCGGTGATCCTGGATCCCAAGCGGATTCCCAAAGGCCTCGACGATTCCAAGAAACTGACCGAAGCCCGGCGTGAGGCCTTGTTCGAGGAAATCTGCGCCACGTCGTCCTTTGCCGTCGCTTATGCGTCTCCGGCGCGCATCGATCGCGACAATATCCTGCGGGCCTCGCTGTGGTCGCTGGCGCGCGCCGTCGCTGCGCTGCCGCAAGCACCGCGGCATGTGTTCGTGGATGGCCGCGACAGGATCGAAACCGACGCGGTCTGCGAAGCCGTGATCGGCGGCGACGCGCTGGTGCTGTCCATCGCCGCGGCCTCGATCATCGCGAAAGTCTCACGCGATCGGCTGATGTGCCGGTTGGCCGAGCAATGCCCCGGCTACGGATTCGAGGTCCATAAGGGCTATGGCGTGCCGCAGCACCTCCAAGCGCTGACCGAACTCGGGCCCAGCATCCACCACCGCAGCCTGTTCGCCCCGGTGGTCGCAGCGCGGATCCGCCGCGAGGGGCCGGCACCGCAGGCCGAGATCGTCGAGATGCAAGCGAGCCTCGACCTGTCAGCCTGAGCGGCTGCGGTTGCCTGAACCGCCGGCGCCCCGTATCACCTGAAGCCATCCATCATTCGCGGGCCGGTTCGGACGTTCATGCGTTTCACTTCCCTGATCGTCGAACTGATTCGCGCCCGGCCGCGGCTGGCGTTCTGGATCGTAGTGCTGTGTCAGGCGCTGCTCTGGCTGGTGGTCCCGCTGCTGCTCTATCGCGGGCCACCCGGCGATCTCGCCACCATGCTGGCTTACGGCCGTGAATATCAGGTCGGTACCGAACTCGGCCCGCCGCTCGCTTTCTGGCTCGCCGATATCGCGTTCCGCGCCGCCGGAAACCACATCTTCGGCGTCTATCTCTTGGCGCAGCTCTGTGCGGTTTTGACCCTGCGCGCCGTGTTCCAGCTCGGTCGTCACATCGTCGGTGGTCCGCAGGCGGTCATCGCCGTGCTGCTGACCATGACGATCACCGCATTCAGTTGGCCTGGCGTCGAATTTGGCCCCTTGGTAGTGGCGCGGCCGCTATGGGCGACGGTGCTGCTCTATGCCTGGCTGGCGATCGGCGAGGGGCGCCGCAGCGCATGGTTCGCACTGTCGATCGCCGCCGGCTTGCTGCTCCTGACCACGCCGCATGCGATGTGGCTGCTGCCGCTGCCATTGCTGTTCGCGCTGGCCACCTCGCGCGGCCGTCGCCATCTGGCATCGCTGGATCCGCTGTTCGGCATCGTGGTGATCGCGGCACTGGCATTGCCCTACGCGATCTGGCTGATGCGCGCCGGCATCGCCGTCCTGCCGGCGCCGCCGGTCCTGACCGATCCGGCCGGGAAGGCGAAGGCCTGGGGCGTTCTGCTCGGCTGGCTGATCGCTGCCACCGGTTTCGTGATCCTGCTCTGCGCGATGAACTGGCGCCGCCTGGTGCCGCCGTCCGACGATGCACCGATGATCTTCAGACCCGCGGTCGCGCCGACTGCGCGGCTCTATGTCTATGCCTTCGCGCTGGTGCCGGGACTGCTTGGCAGCCTCGCTGCGGCGCTGTACGGCCACGACGCCGTGATCGGTGGCTCCGGCATTGCGCTGGTGATGGTCGGTCTCGCCGTGGTGGTGGCGTCGGGCGACCTCATCGCGCTGCGGCGCCAGCGCTTGCTGCGCAAGGTCTGGCTGGTGGCCATCGTGGCGCCCGCCGTCGCCGTTTTGATCAATCTGGTGGTGACGCCGTGGATCGACGGACCCGAGGATCGCACCAGCTTACCGGCCGCCGATATCGGACAGTTTTTCACCGACAGTTTCCAGCGCCGCACCGGACAGAAACTCGCCGCCGTCGCTGGCGATCAGCAACTGGCGGCCTTGATCGCCATGAACCCGGCGCGGCCGCACGTCTTCAATGACGCGCAGCCGGCGCTGACGCCCTGGATCACGCCGGCGAGTTTCATCGTGACCGGTGGTGTGGTCGTCTGGCGCGCCGTCGATACGCTGGGCACGCCGCCGGCAGAGATCGTCGCCCGTTTTCCCGGTCTGGTGCCTGAGGTGCCTCGCGCTTTCGACCGACTGGTGAATGGCCGCCGGCCGCCGTTGCGGATCGGCTGGGCCATCCTGCGACCGAAAGCGCCTTAGAGGCCGAGCCGATCGCGCGGCCCTATAGCTCGACCTCCAGCGACAGCAGGATGACGCGGGGAGTCCCCAGCGCGATGGTGCCGAACGAGGCGGTCCCCGCCCAGTAATTGGTATCGGCGATATTCTGCACGGTGCCGCGGAGCGTCGTCTTGCGGCCTTCGACATAGGTCACATAGCGTGCGCCGAGATCGAGCCGGGTCCATTCCGGCAGGACCTGCGTGTTGGCGGCGTTGACGAACTGCCGGCCGGTATGAACCAGCGTGCTGGTCAGCGTCACGCCGTGGGTGCCCGGCAGATCCCATTCTCCGCCCAGATTGAATTGCGCGGATGGAATGCCGATTGGGGTGTTGCCGATATTGGCGGTGGTTGCCGTCTGCGTCACGGTGGCGTCGAACAGCGTCAGCCCGCCGACGGCCCGAATGCCCGGTGCGATCTCGCCGAACACGTTGAACTCGGCGCCGCGCACGCGTTGCTCGCCGCCGGCAGAATAGATGCCGGCGTTGAGTTCGCCGTTCGGTTTGGTGATCTGGAACAGCGCGAATGTCGCGCCGATCGTGCCATAGTCCAGCTTGATGCCCGTCTCGTATTGCCGGGTCTTGTAAGGCGCCAGGACTTCGCCGGCATTGATGGCGGTGACCGGAGCGGTATCTCCCCGGCTGAGACCTTCGATGAAGTTGGCGTAGAGCGACACATGATCGATCGGCCGCACCACCAGCCCGGCCATGGGGGTCGTGGCACTTTGATCATAGGCGGCGGTCTGCAAGCCGGTAGCTGGTGCGAAATTGTGCGCGATGATCTGTTGGCGTCGAACGCCCAGCGTCAGCGCGATGCGCTCGTCCAGTACGGAGAGCGTATCCGCGATGGCCACGCCGTTCAGGGTCGTGTCCGACAGCCGTGGCTTGAACGAGGGGACGGTAAAGCCCTGCTCGGGTTGAGAGATCGGGCTGTAGATGTTGGAGAGGTAGGATCGCCCGGCCGGAAACACCCGATATTGCTGTTCGTCGTAATGCGAGGCCTGGAAAGACAGCGCATGATGAACGAACCCCGTATCGACTTTGGCCCGGAAGCCGCCGTCGATGGTGAAGCGATCGACGTCGAGATTGTAGTATTGCGGCGTCGTGATCGTGTCACCGCGGGCATTGACGATGTTCGGCACCCCGAAGAAGCGCTCGACGTTTGTCTTTGAGCCGCCGACATTACCGAACATTGTGACCGAGTCGGACAGATCGAACTCGTTTTTCCACAGCACCGAGGATTCCTGAACCCGCGACCATTCCCAGGATTGTGTCAGGTTGGTCCGACCGTCCGGCGCGGCCGGCACGGCAAGGCCGCTGGCAACCGTGAAGGGGCGGGACGGCGCCTGGATGCGTTCGTTCTGCGTCAGCGCGTAGATCCAGGACCGGTAGCGTTCGCCCTGGTAGTCCAGCGCCAGCGAACCGACCTTGAAGCGATCCGACTGGTGATCAAGCGCGGTGTCGCCACCGCCGAGCTTGCCATTGAAGCGCAATCCGAATTCGCGATGCTCGCCGAAGCGCCGCGAGACGTCGATATTGGTCTCGGCGAAACCTTTGGAAGCGTAGCCAACGCCGATGCGGCTGAAATCGCCATCGGCCCGCTTCGGTACGACGTTGATCACGCCGCCGACACCGCCGTTCGGCGACACGCCGGAGAGCATGGCGGACGGTCCCTTGAAGACCTCGATCCTGTCCACATAGGTGTTGAAGACGCGAAAGTTCGGCGCGATGCCGTAGACGCCGTCAAACGCCACCTCGCCGGACGTGCCCTCGGCGATCGGAAAGCCGCGGATGTAGAACGAATCGACGAGACCACCGACCGGGCTGGTCACGCGCACCGATGGATCGAGCAGCAGCGCATCGGCTGCTGTGGCGGCCTGCAGATTTTGGATGGTCTGGCTGGTGTAGCTTGCGGTCGCGAATGGGGACCGGAATGTATCGGTATTGCCGAGCATGCCGAGGCGGCTACCGCGCGCCACCTGGCCGCCGGCAAACATGGGCGGCCTGTCCGTCGTCGCCCGCGGTGTCGCTGTCGCATTCTCCGGCGCACGGACGGCGGCTGGCGTCGACGATCGCGGAGCGAGACCTGTCGAGACTCTCCGTCTGGTGGTCGGTTTGGCGCGTGATTGCTTTGGCGCTTCCACGGTGACCGCCGGCAGCGTCTGGCTCGGTGTCTGGGCGCGAAGATCGGAGGGCAAAACTGCGAAAGAGCCCGACAAAACGAGCAGGCTCACGCCGCCGAGAGAACAGCGAGACATAGCAATCCTGACACCGGCGCACGGGCCGGTTTGCTGGTAAGTATGAGGTGCGGATGGTCCGCACCGATAATGCGAGATGGAGGCGGCAGCCTGTGCTGTTGCGTTTCACGGGCAAGCGAGGTCGAGAACCTGGGTGCCCGTCATGGCTCCGCTGCGAACAAGTGTAGTCCACTTGTTGCCTGTTGTTATGCGAGCTTCAAACGAAGTGTCGATATCCTCCGCGTCCAACGAGCATAATGCGCGATCGCATCGTTTTAAATCGCTGACGGCTTCGCCAGGTTGATCGTGCTCGTCTTAATGTCGGAGCGAGATATGAAGGTCAATTGATCGCAGGCGGTATTGGAGGGCTTCTATGTTGGTCGCTCGATGCTGCCACATGACGACCAGCGCGACGACATCGCCTTCGGCAGTCGGCTATCAGGTCGTCTTGCCCGAGGCCGCTTCGAGAGCCACGGCGATCGATCGGAAGTCGATCCAGGCCATCCGCTTGTAGGATGGCGAGCGGAGCAGATAGGCCGGGTGGAACGTCGCGACGGCGCAAATCTTTCGGGTACCCGTGTCGTAGTCCACCCAACGGCCGCGCGACTTCATGATGCCGTCCCGGGTCTGCAATAGGGTCTGCGTCGAGGGATTCCCGAGCGTCACCAGGATGTCCGGATCGACCAGTTCGATCTGGCGCTGAATGAAAGGCAGGCAGATCTGCGTCTCCTGCGGCGTCGGCGTGCGGTTGCCGGGCGGACGCCATGGGATGACGTTGGCGATATAGACCGTCGTGCGGTCGAGGCCGATTGCCTTCAGCATCAGGTCGAGCAATTTGCCGGAGCGCCCGACGAAGGGCAGGCCTTCGATATCCTCGTCGCGACCGGGGGCCTCGCCGACCAACATCACCCGCGCCGTTGGATTGCCGTCGGCGAATACCAGCCGGGTCGCGGTTCCCTTCAGCGCGCAGCCCTCGAAAGTTTCCATGATGGCGCGCAGCGCCTCCAGGGTGGGCGCCGTCCGCACGGCATCGCGGGCAGCGGCCACGGCCACATCAGGGGCCACTTCGGTCTTTGTCGGCGCAGGTCGCGGTGCGGCCGCTGGCATGCCAGTCAAAGGCGAACGCGTCGGTGCGGCTTCGGCGCGCGCGGGCAGGCCGATATCCTCGTCCAGCAGGCGATCGACCGGCTCGTCCATGACAGCGCAATCGACCCCGGCCTCCAGATAGAAGGCGAGCAGTTGCGCGACGGTGGGGGCAGGTTCAAGGATCATGGCGATGGTTCAGGTATGCCAGCATCCGGCCGGGATCGCCACCCGTGGAAAGGGCCCCTGTGCATTTCGGTGGTTGTTCTTCCGCCAAAAATCGGAAACAACACCCTTAGAAGCGTTCTGAACGGGTTGGAAACGGGTCTGAGATCAACATTATGAGCACTGAAGAACTTCCGCCGCGCGAAAGTATGGAATTCGACGTCGTCATCGTCGGCGCGGGACCAGCCGGTCTGTCGGCGGCGATCCGGCTGAAGCAGCTCAATGCGGATTTGTCCGTCGTCGTGGTGGAGAAGGGGTCCGAGGTCGGTGCCCACATCCTGTCGGGCGCCGTGATCGACCCGGTGAGCCTCGACAAGCTGATCCCGGATTGGCGTGAAGATGCGGATTGCCCGCTCAAGACTCAGGTCACGGACGATCAGTTCTATTTCATGACCAAGACCGGCGGTTTCAAGCTGCCGAACTTCCTGTTGCCGCCGCTGATGAACAATCATCACTGCTACATCACCTCGCTCGGCATGACGACGCGCTGGCTCGGCGCCAAAGCCGAGGCGCTCGGGGTCGAAATCTATCCGGGCTTCGCGGCGGCCGAGACGCTGTATGATGAGCAGGGCGCCGTGCGCGGCATCGCCACCGGCGACATGGGCGTCGGCCGTGACGGCAAGCCGAAGGATTCGTTCACCCGCGGCATGGAACTGCTCGGCAAATACACGCTGTTCGCCGAAGGCGCGCGCGGCTCCCTGACCAAGGAGTTGATCGCCAAATTCGCCCTCGACAAGGATTGCGAGCCCGGCAAATTCGGCATCGGCCTCAAGGAAATCTGGCAGATCGATCCCGCCAAGCACAAGAAGGGCACCGTCAAGCATTCGTTCGGCTGGCCGCTTGAGAACGACGTCGGCGGCGGCTCGTTCCTGTACCACTACGATGACAACTTGGTAGCTGTCGGCTTCGTGCTGCATCTGAACTACGAGAACCCCTATCTCTATCCGTTCGAGGAGTTCCAGCGCTTCAAGACCCATCCGCTGATCCGCGACACGTTCGAGGGCGGCAAGCGCCTCGCTTACGGCTCGCGAGCCATCACCGAAGGTGGCTATCAGTCGGTGCCGAAGCTGAGCTTCCCGGGCGGCGCGCTGATCGGCTGCGCCGCAGGCTTCGTCAACGTGCCCCGTATCAAGGGCGTCCACAACGCCATGGCGTCGGGTATGCTGGCAGCCGAGCATCTCGATGCTGCGCTGAAGGCCGGCCGCGCTAACGATGAGTTGATCGACTACGAAAACGCCTGGCGCTCATCCTCGATCGGCAAGGACCTCTATCCGGTTCGCAACGCCAAGCCGCTGTGGTCGAAATTCGGCACGCTGCTCGGTAACGCGCTGGGTGGTTTCGACATGTGGTGCAACACGTTCGGTTTCTCGCTGTTCGGCACCCAGAAGCACGAAAAGCCGGATCGCAAGACGCTGAAGCCGGCGAAGGATTTCAAGCCAATCCCGTATCCGAAGCCGGACGGCAAGATCACCTTCGACCGCCTGTCCTCGGTGTTCCTGTCCAACACCAATCACGAGGAGGATCAGCCGGTCCATCTCAAGGTCGCCGACATGGCGCTGCAGAAGTCGTCGGAGCATGACGTGTTCGCCGGACCGTCGAACCGTTATTGCCCGGCCGGCGTGTATGAGTGGGTCGGCGAAGGCCAGGAGCCGCGCTTTCAGATCAATGCGCAGAACTGCGTCCATTGCAAAACCTGCGACATCAAGGACCCGAACGGCAACATCACCTGGGTCCCGCCGGAAGGCGGCGGTGGTCCGAATTACGAGGCGATGTAAGGGTGGATGAAGCTCCGCTTCACCTCTCCCCGGCGGGGAGAGGTGAAGCAGCGCATTCACTCGCGCGTGACGTGTGGGCCAGCGGTCACGATCCCGCCACACTGAGAGCGTTTGCAAGCATATACGGCGCAATTCGATCGCCCGAACCTGAACAGGCTCCTTCGGTGCATCCGCACCCCGATCCTTGCGGACGGCCGTCAAAACCGGCATTGTCGTGCTGCGCTATGGTGCCGGGTCGGCAGCGCTTTCGAGCTTGTGTCGCTGTTCAGGTCGCGTGGTGCTCGAACTCTCGCCAATCATTCCTGGAGCTAGGCGAATTTGATGTCCTCACGTTTCAACCGCTTGACGCTCGCCGCCGCTACGCTCGCCGTTCTGGCCATGCCGGCGCAGTCCTTCGCACAGACCCCTGATCATGCCGGCGACAGCGCGGCACAGTTTCCGACGGCGAAAGATCTGCGGCAGATGACGACCGCGGGCAGCTATCTGGCCGCGCGTCATGCCAGCGTTGAGCGCGATGCGACGTCGGCTGCGACCTTTTATCGCTCCGCTCTGCGTACCGATCCGAAGAACAACGAACTGCTGGATCGTGCTTTCATCTCGTCGCTGGCCGATGGCGATATCGACGAGGCGGTGAAGCTTGCCGCGCGGATCCTGGTGATCGACAAATCGAACCGCGTCGCCCGTCTGGTGGTCGGCGTGCGCGATCTCAAGATGAAGAAATACGCGGCCGCGCAGACCAATATCAATCAGTCGGTGCGCGGCCCGATCACCGATCTCGTCGCCACGTTGCTCGGCGCCTGGGCCAGCTACGGCGCCGGCGACACCAAGGCCGCCATCGCGAATATCGACAAGCTGGCCGGCCCCGAATGGTATCCGATTTTCAAGGATCTGCACGCCGGCCTGATCCTCGATCTCGCCAACAAGCAGAAAGAAGCCGGCGCACGCTATGAGCGCGCCTACAAGCTCGACGATTCCGCACTGCGTGTGGTCGATGCGTATGGCCGCTGGGCGTCGCGCAACAAGGATGAGGCGGCGGCGCTCGCGATCTACGAGACCTTCAACAAGAAACTCGCGCGTCATCCTTTGGTGCTGGAAGGCATTCGCGAAACCAAGGCTGGAAAGAAGCTGCCGGCGCTGGCGGATAGTCCGCAGGCCGGTGCGGCCGAAGCGCTTTACGGCATCGGTGCCTCGCTGACGCGCCGCGGCGGCGAGGATCTGGCACTCGTCTATCTGCAACTCGCGCTCTATCTGAAGCCCGATCACTCACTGGCTCTGCTTTCGCTCGCGGATCTCTACGAATCCGTCAAGAAGCCGGCCATGGCCATCAAGGTCTATGAGCGCATGCCGGCGGATTCCGCGCTGAAGCGCAATGCGCTGATCCAGCAGGCCACCAACCTCGACGCTGCCGATCGCAGCGACGAAGGCATCAAGATCTTGCATGAGGTTACGGCGAGCGATCCGAAGGACCTCGAGGCCATCATGGCGCTCGGCAATATCGAGCGTGCGCGCAAGAAGTTCGCGGATTGCGCCCAGACCTATACCAAGGGCATCGACGTGGTCGCTGCCAATCAGGACAAGCCAAACTGGGTTTATCACTATTTCCGCGGCATCTGTCTGGAGCGCTCCAAGCAGTGGGCCAAGGCCGAAGTCGACATGAAGAAGGCGCTCGAATTACAGCCCGAGCAGCCGCATGTGCTGAACTATCTCGGCTATTCATGGATCGATCAGGGCATCAATCTCGACGACGCCATGAAGATGATCAAGCGCGCGGTCGAGCAGCGCCCGGATGACGGCTACATCGTCGACTCGCTGGGCTGGGCTTATTACCGCATCGGTAATTACGAAGACGCGGTGAAGAATCTTGAACGTGCCATCGATCTGAAGC
>JAPLPC010000232.1:0-5546 GCA_026400425.1 Hyphomicrobiales bacterium
CTGTCAAGGGCGACCGGACAGGCCGGCCGCGATGTTGCGGTTGATGTCGATCAGCGTTTGCAGATGCTCGACCTGACGGATCTGCTGCAGGGCGGTGCACTGCGTCATCACGAAGATACCGATATTGGCGATGTTCTCCCGGATCTCGACCTTCTCGGGATTCTGATCGCTCATCGCATCGCCGACGAAGATCGACCAGAGCTTGCGGTTGAACATCAGAGCTTCGTCGAGACCGGCATCCGTCACCGACCAGTTGGTGATGACATCCTGCAGTTTTCGCGCGGCTTTGAGTAGAGCCTGGGCTTCGATGTCGCGAGGGGTTGCCGTCGTTTGCGCAGTACGAGCGTAGGCATTGGCACCCATCGACATGACTCTACCTCAGCAATTCTTCTTCACGCTTGATCAGCGGACGCAATTCTCTGAGTGCTTTGTAAAGTTGGCCACTTAAGATTAGCTTACTAATTTCCCCAAGAGGCTCACGATAGCTCGGTACTGCGTCGATCAATTCCTTGATGAAGCCGAGATACAGTTCCTGATACGCCGGTATATCGTTCTCCAGATACATCATCTGAACGCACAGATAGATGCGCTTCACCGGCGTGGTCGCGGTCTCCGATGTCAGGATGTCCTTCTCTCGCAGGATCGGCGCATCGCCATCGATGAGGAACGCGGTTCGCGTATCCGAATTGGTGATCACGCTCTGGCCGATGATGATGCGTTCGCCCGGCTTCAGTTCGACGCGCAATGGCATTCGATAATCCTCTTCCCCGTTGGTCGGCGGCCGCGTGGATCGGCCTGCCGAGCGCCGCGTCATCTGCATCGACGGCCCATATTCGCAGTGCGGAAATTACGACGCCCGCGCGCATAATACCAGCGATCCCGAATCGGCGACCGCGCCGGTCCCGGAGCGGCGACCATGTGGCGGCCGGTGTCATCCAGACACGCGAAAAAGGCGGAGTTGCCCCCGCCTTACGCCTAAACCTTCGCGGCCCCGCGCGGTTACTGCAGCAGCTTGAGCACGCTCTGCTGCGACTGGTTGGCCAGCGCCAGTGCCGAGACGGCGATCGATTGCCGGGTCGAGAGCGCCTGGCTGTTGGCAGCCTCTTCGTTGGTGTCGGCCAGCGTCAGGTTGGACGAGCCGGTCTGCAGCACGTTGATCAGCTGCTTGGCGAAGTCCTGACGGATCTGCACGATCGAGAGATTCGAACCCAGCGACGAAGCCTGCGCGCGCAGCGCCGAGCCGGCGGCGTTCAGCGCCGTCAGCGTCTTGTTGGCGGCGGCGTTGTCGATGAAGTCGGTGCCGGCCACCAGCGTCGGCAGGCCGAGGCCTGCTGGCGTCAGCTGCGTACCGTTGATGTTCAGCGTCGAGGTGCCGGTTTCGTTGAACACCAGCTTCAGCGTATCGCCCGACAGCAGGTTGACGCCGTTGAACGAGGCATCCTGCGACGTCGTGGTGATCTGGTTGATGACGTTGTTGTACTGCGCCACGAGATTGGCGCGCGTGGCCTGCGACACGGTATCGACCACGGGAGGCTGTGCCGTGGTGAAGGTCAGCGAGCTCGTCGCCGTGCCACCGATCGTGCCGCCGTCGGCGGTCGATCCCAACGTCGCCGAGGCGTAATCGTTGATGGTGGTGATGACCAGCTTGCTGTTGGCGTCGATCGTCGCGGTGAGGTTGTTGGCCTGCAGCTGCGCATTGAGCTGCGCCAGCGTCTTGACGGTGCCGTTGGTGCCATCGCCGAAGGTGACGTTGACCGGCGTGCCGCCCTTGAAGGCCGTGAAGGTCAACGTCGTACCGCTGACGCCGCCGAGACCGGCGTTACGTGTTGCAGTGAAGGTGGTGTTGGTGCCGGTATTGCCAGCGAGGCCGAGTGCACCGAGCGCGTTGCCGGTGCCCGAAACGGTGAGATCGGAGGTGGTGCCGGTCGAGATCTGCAGCGCGCCGGCGACGATCTGCGATGGCACGCCGGTGCCGACACCCAGGGCGAAAGTGCCGCTGGGGCCGACAGTGGCCTTCTGGGCGCCGGTTGCGACATCGATCGCATTCAACACATCCTGAGCAGTACCGTTCTGCAGATAGACGGTCGAATTGCCCTGCCCGTCGGTGACGACGCCATTGAGGACGCCGGATCCGGTCGGGACATTCGCGGCCAGCGGCGCCAGCGCGTTCTTGAAGGTGATGGTCTTGCCGTTGACGTTCAGCGTCGAGCCGTCCGCGATCGGCGAGCCGAGCGAGGTCGCGCCGATGGTGCGGGCCTTGGTGACGGTCGTGGTGCCCGAACCGACCGACGTCGTTAAGCCGAGCGCATTCAGGAGGTCGGACTTGCCGGAGATGCTGAGGTCGGAGCCGTTGCCGGTGGTCAGCGACAGCACGCCGGCGGCGATCGCCGCATTCGTGCCCGACGAGTTCGACGGCGTGGCGACGCCGTTGGCGATCACGACCTTCTGGACGCCGCTGGCGAGGTCGATGGCGTTGGTGAGATCCTGCACCGTGGCAGCCGGCGTCGTGTTGTCGCCGAGATAAACGGTGCTGTTGCCGTTGCCGTCGGTGACGATATTGCCCGTGACGCCCGATCCCGCCGGGACCACGGCCGACGCCACAGCGCCGGCGCGGAACGTGACGGTCTTGCCGTTGACCGACAGGGTGTCGCCGTCAACCGGCGCGCCGTTGGCCTTGATGGTGGTTGCGCTCGGGGTGCCGAGCAGCGTCAGGGTCGGTGACAGGCTGGCGGCGGTGCCGGCGCCGTTCGGTGCGGCCGTGCCCGTCAAAGCAGCCGACGTCGCCCCCAGCGTCGTCGCCGCGGTGATCGGGCTGGCGCCGCCGGCGGTGCCGTTGCTGACGACCTTGCCGACCGCGTTGGCCGAGGTGAAGCTCGTGGTGCCGCGCAGATCGTCGGCGGTCGCACCGGCGATGGTGGTGGAGACGTTCGACTTGGTCGAATAGCCCACCGTCGTCTGCAGCGCCTGATTCGCGATCGACTTGGCGCTGTCGATCAGCTTCTGCAGCGAGGAGATGCCGGTATTGGCGGCCTGCAGGATCTGCACGCCGTTGCCGATGCCGTCGAGCAGGTTGTTGATGTCACTGGCGCGGCTGTCGAGGCCTGCGGCCGTGAAGAAATTGGTCGGGTTATCGAGCGCCGTATTGACCTTCTTGCCACTTGCAAGCCGGCTTTGCGTGGTCGCCAGCAAATCGGCCGTCGATTGCAGCGACAGCAGATTCGAACGGACCGAGGCCGAGAGTACGATGCCAGCCAGCGCGGTCGACCTTCAGGTCGCGCAAGCGCTTGGTGCACCTGACGAGATCCCTCGCCACGATGCTGCCGGTTGAATTTGACGCCCTTCTGGAAGAGGAATCTCGGTCCGCCCAAAGGCGATGCCCGGATTAAACGCGACCGATTCTCGGCCTACCTGCTTCCTAAACAGCGTCGAATATGCCGCCGGACACCTTAAATTAAGGTTAACGTCGTCTTAAGAGCCGAAACGGAGGCTGCGCTGCGCGCAAAAAGGCCCGGACTGGCGGGTCCGGGCCTTTCAAAATCATCTCCAAAACGGAAAAACGGCGGGGTTTCCCCCGCCGTCTCGCCAAGTCGTAGGTGCTGACAGTGCGCCGCGATTAACGGAGCAGCTGGAGAACGCCCTGCTGCGACTGGTTGGCCAGGGAGAGCGCCGAGACGGCGATCGACTGGCGGGTCGACAGCGCCTGGCTGTTGGCCGCTTCTTCGTTGGTGTCGGCCAAGGTCAGGTTCGAAGCACCGGTCTGCAGAACGTTGATCAGCTGCTTCGAGAAGTCCTGACGGGTCTGCACGATCGACAGGTTCGAACCGAAGGCCGACGCCTGGGCACGGAGCGAGGCCGACGCGGTGTTCAGCGTGGTGAGCACCTTGTTGGTCGCGGTGTTGTCCAGGAAGTCGGTACCCGAGGTCAGGCTCGACAGGCCGAGGCCGGCCGAACCGAAGTCAACGCCCGTGATGTTCAGCGTGGACTTGCCGGTTTCGTTGAAGGTCAGCTTCAGCGTGTCACCGCCGAGCATTGAACGACGCGTCCTGTGCGGTGGTGTTGATCTGCGTCAAGATGCCGTTGAACTGGTTGACCAGGTTGGCGCGAGTGGCCTGAGCCGTCGCGTCAGCCACCGGATCCTTCGGATTGGTGAAGGTCAGCGTGTCCTTGAGCGTGCCGCCGAGCGTACCGCCAGACGTCACCGAACCGAGCGTCGACGACGCAACGTCGTTCGAAGCAGCGATCGTCAGCAAACCGTTGGCGTCGACCGTAGCGGTCAGGTTGTTCGCCGACAGTTTGTCGTTGAGCTGGTTGAGCGACTTCACGGTGCCGTTCTTGCCGTCGCCGAAGGTGACGTCAACCGCGGTACCGCCGTTGAAGGACGTGAAGCTCAGGGTCTTGCCCGAGACGCCGCCGGTGCCGGCAGCGCGCGAGGCGTTGAACGACACGTCGGTTCCGGTGGTGCCGTTCAGGCCCAGCGCAGCCAGGGCATTGCCCGTGCCGGTGATGCTGAGGTCCGAATCGGTACCCGTGGAGATCTTCAAGGCACCTGCCGTGATCGACGACGCGGTGTTGCCGGCCGGGGTGGTCACGGTAGCAACGCCGCTGGCAATGGTCGCCTTCTGCGTGCCGGTAGCAAGATCAACAGCAGCCAGCAGGTCGGCCGCAGTTGCGTCCTGCAGGAAGACCGTCGAGTTGCCGTTGCCGTCGGTGGTGTAGTGTGCGCCGCTCGGCTTGCCCGAACCGGTCGCGATGGCATTGACGTCCGTCGAGGCCTGGTTCTTGAACGTCACGGTCTTGCCGTTGATGTTCAGGGTAGAGCCGTCCTGGATCGTCGAACCAAGCGTCGTCGATGCGGTGGAGCGGGCAGCGCCGACCGTGGTGATGCCCGTACCGACCGAAGCGGTCAGCTTGAGAGCGCTCAGAACGTCAGCCTTGCCGGAGATCGACAGGTCTGCGCCGGTCGAGCTCTTGACCGAGATGACGCCGGCCGCGATGGAGCTGCCGGTACCGGCGAGCGTCGCAACCTTGGTCGTGGCGTTGATGGCAGTGACCGTCTGGGCACCGCTGGCAACGTCCACAGCGGCCAGCAAATCGCCGACGCTTGCCGCCGACTGGGTCTGAGCCGGATCGCCGAGATAGATCGTCGAATTGCCGCTCGCATCGGACACCGTGTTGGTGCTGGTCAGGCTCTGACCGGTTGTGAGCGCAGCAGCGGCCGGGACGGCAGCAGCCTTGAACGTGATGGTCTTGCCGTTGACCGACAGCGTCTCACCGTCCTTGAACAGGGAAGCTGCCTGGGTGGAGATGCCGCCGGTGCCGGCAGCGCCGCCTGCTGGACCATACAGCTTGCTCGCGGTGGTGACGTTGGCCGGGGTACCGGCATTGTCCTGAACCGCCGCCGAGCCGACCAGCGTGCCCGCAACGCCGCCCAACACCGAGGTCGAGGTGATTGCAGTCGCGCCGCCAGCTGCGCCCGAGAAGATGACGTTGCTGGATGCGGTTGCGCTCGTATAGGTCGTGGTGCCGAGCAGGTTGTCGGCGGTCGC
>JAPLPC010000232.1:5576-11321 GCA_026400425.1 Hyphomicrobiales bacterium
TCTGCAGCGCCTGGTTGGCGATCGACTTCGCGGAATCGACCAGCTTCTGCAGCGAGGTGATGCCGGTGTTGGCAGACTGGATGATCTGAACGCCGTTGCCGATGCCATCAAGCAGGTTGTTGATGTCGCTGGCGCGGTTGTTCAGGGACTGGGCGGTGAAGAAGTTGGTCGGATTGTCGAGCGCCGTGCTGACCTTGTTGCCGGTCGCGAGGCGGTTCTGAGTGGTCGAGAGAAGGTCTGCGGTCGACTGGAGCGAGAGCAGGTTCTGACGAACGGAGGACGAGAGTGTAATGGACATGTCTGATTACCTTCCTGGTAGACACAACGAGCGACCTTCTTGGTCGGTGGATGGAAGATGACCCTCAGACTCTAAAATTGAGTAAAAGCAACGCGCCTAATTGTGGCGTTTCCGTTGTTTCAATCTAAGCGTGCGCTTGTTGATTTTAGCTCGCCCGAAACGCTCTTAAGGTATTGAAATAATATAATATTTTATGGCGCTACACGTGCAATCCGAGCGACTGTCGGTAGCATGAAACGTGAAGCAGCGCAGCATTTGCGAGCGGCGTTCCGACTATCTTAACCAGGACTGTCCGGAACGGCGTCAAGCTTGATCGCATGAGCCTCGGCCGTGCGGGCGCCGGCGGCTCACCAGCGCCGTTGCTCACCCTCGGCGTGCCGGCCTACAAAACCGACGAAGCCGGCTGGGGCCAGCCGGCTTCGTCGGTTCGAATATTGGGGTGCTGGATCTTGCGCGCCTGACGCCGCTGCGGGCATCTCCAAGTGTCGTCGTCCTCCGCGATCAGAGGAACTTGACCAGGCTCATCTGGTACAGCGTCGAGGTGGTCTGATACGAGGCCTGCAGCGCGGTCTGCAAGGCCAGGATCTTGGTCGCGACCTCGTCATTGTTGATGCCCTCGATACTGTCGAGCATGGTCTGCGCCATCGCCTTGGTCTGCACCTGGCGGTCGGTGGTGGATTTGATCGCAGCCTGGGCGCCGGCAAAGTCCGCCTGGATGTTCTCGACGGTCTGCTGACCGGGCACGTCGGCGAGATTCTGCGCCACGCGCGTGTTTAGCGCGGCGATCTGCGCATTGGCGTTCTTGGCGTAAGCGGGATCGCTGAGCTGGTTCGGATCAACGGCCACGGCCGCGAATACCGCCACCGTCTGCAACTGGTTGCGCAACGCCTGCTCGTCGGCACGCGCGCCATATTGCACCGTGATCGACGTATCGATCTGCGACACAGCCGAGCCGCGCGCCGCGCCATTGGCCGTGACGTCGTTTTTCTCGCCGTTGTACCAGATCACGGTGTTGCTGGCCGTGCCGTCAACCAGGGTCGTTGCCGAACCGAGCGGCGTCGAACCGATCCGCTGCGGCGGGTTGTCGAAGAAATTGTTGCCGGCCTCGATGGCCGAGGCGGCGACCATCGGCCCATTGGCGAGGTCGGTCATGGCGGTGCCGATCGCCGCGTTCAGATTGGCGGCCGTTGCTTCCGATGCCGTGATCGGCGGCGCCGCCGTGCCGATAGCGAATGAATTGGCCGGCAGCGGCGTCTTGTCCGACGCCGTAAGCACGATGTCTTCCTGGGTGCCGTCGGGCATCGTGAAGGTCAGCTTGACCTGATCGCCGGCCTTGGGAACGTTGCCGTTGAGATCGATCGACATCGACTTGGCGACCGGCGTCGCTGGAGTCGTCGGCGGCACCGTCACCGGTGTGGTCGGCAGGTCCACCGGATTGGTGGTCTGGGCACCGACGATGGTGGTGGAGATCGACGACACCTTCATGCCGAACGGCTGCGCCTTTTGCGGCGGCGCCGGCGTCACTTCTTCTTCGGTGATGTTGATCGCCGTCGGTATCGTCGTATCAAGCGCGGCGCCGACGCGGCCGTTCTTGTTGACGCCGAGATCGGCAGTACTGCGCTCGGCGATCACCTGCTTGAGGCCCGCGATGGCCGCACCGTTGCCATTCATGATCTGATCGGACGGCGCGACAGGCGCCGTATCGGTGGCGCGTCCGGAAAACAGATAGCGATCGCCGGACTTGGCGTTGAGCATATCGACGGAGTCGGCGAAATCGAGCTGCGCGGTGCGCTGGCCCGGGGTCTGCCCGGTATTGTCGAAATTGCCGCCGGCGCTGACCGCGGCGCCCTTCACTTCCGAACCGATCGCCACCAGCCGCTGCAGCGACAGATTGGCCACGCCGATGCGGGTGTTCAGATTGGTGGCCGTATCCGCATAGGACGCGACGGTGGAGAGCTGGCTGCGCAGCGCGATCGACAGGCTGCGCCCGCTGCCGAGGCCGGCATAGGTGTTCGAGATCTTGCCGCTCGACAGCTGCTGCGTCAGCGTGTCGAGCTGACTGCGCAGATCGAGAATGCCGGAGCCGATATAGGATGTCCGCGAGCCGATTCCGCTGATCGTCATGACTGCCTCAGAATGCCTGCATCAGGGATTTGTACAAATCGTTCACGGTGGACATCACGCGCGCATTCGCCGAATAGGCGTTCTGCAGCGCCAGCAGATGCGCCATCTCGTCGTCCATGTTGACGCCCGATGTATCGGCCATCTTCTTGTCGAGCGTGTTGAGCACGACGTTCTGGCCATCCGCGAGCTGCTTGGCTGAATCGGCCGCCGCCCCCTGCTGGCTGACGAACTGCCGCATGAAGCTGAGCAGATTGCCCTTGAACGGAGAACTCGCACTGCCGACCCCGGCCTGCGCGCCGTAAGTGAAGCTGGCATTGGTGAGCTGGTTCAGCATGAAGGACGAGCGCGTGGTGTCGCCGGCCAGCGTGTTGGTGTCGTAGACCACCAGCTTGGAGGGATCGTTGATCAGCCCGACATTCACCGACAGACGGCCGGCCAGGCCTGTGACCTGCGATCCGCTGGCGCTGATGGCGCCGCTATAGGCCGCGCCATTGTCGGTGAACAGCGACAGTTCCTTGGCGCCGTTGTTCAGCGAACTCGGCGATTGGGTGATGGTGACCGACGCCGCATTGATATTGGCGTAGTTCGGATTGTTGACAACCTGCAGCGCACCCATGGTGCCGCTGAAATTCACCTCGCCGGCGAAGGCGCTGTTGAGCTGGTTGAGGATGCTGGTGATGTTCTGCGAAAAATCGATGCCGATGACCTTGTCGTTCGGATCGGCCGTCGCTGCATTCGACAGCGGCAGCAGGCTCTGGTCCTGCACGTTCATCAGCGAGATCTGATGCTGCGTGTTGGTCGCCGTATCCGTATAGGTCAGATGGATGACGTTGCCGGGCTTCATGTCCGTGAGATTGAGGGTGAAGCCGGTCGGCGTGCCCGCAGGCAAGGTGGTCGGCGGTGTGGTCGGCACCGGAAACACGCTGCCGGCGCGTGTGGTGTCCGACAAAGCGCTCGAGATCGAGGCGGCGAATTGATCGAGCTGGCTCTGCGCTTCGACCAATGTCTTGTCGCGCAACTCGGTATAGGCGGCGATGGTGCCGGACTTGATGGCCCCTGCCGCGGTCAGGTCCACTGATCCGCCATTGGGCAGATCGAGCGTCACCGAGCCCAATGTGCTCTTGCTGGAATCCGCGTTCCAGGTGGTGTTGGCCGACACCGTGCCCTGGGCGTTGAAACGCAGCGTCGCCGCTTCGTTGCCGACCAGCTGCACGCCGGACCCGGTGAACACCGTGACCTGATTTGCGCCATTGGTGGTGACGCGAATGTCCATCAGCTGCGACAGCTGGGTGATATATTGATCGCGCTGATCCAGCAGCGCCGCCGTATTCGAGTCCGTCGATGTGCCGCCAAGCGGATTGGCGCTGAGCTGATTGTTGATGGTGGCAATCTGCTTCATCAGATTGTTGGCGGTGTTGACGGAATCCTTGATCCCGTTCTCTGCCGTGCCGCGCATGGTCTGGATGCCCTGCGTCATCGAATTCAGCTGCTGAGCCAGCGTCCTCGCCGCATTGAGCACGCCGGTCCGCGCCGACGAACTATCGGCGCTGGTCGCCAGCGCCTGCACCGCCGTGGTCAGGGCATTGAACGAATATTCCAGCGATCCCACCGAGCCGGGATCGCCGTACAGGCTCTGCATCTGTTGCAGATAACTCGACTTCAGCGACGCATAGCCGGCGCCCGAAGTCTCGGTGCGCAGCTGTGCGAGAATATACTGATCGAGTTCGCGATTGACGCCGACGATACGGACGCCGGAGCCGGTGGTGCCCGAATTGGTCGTGATCTGATCGGTGGTCTTGCGAACGTAGCCGGGCGTTTCCGCATTGGCGACGTTCGACGACACCAGAGACATGGCGGCCTGATTGGCGCGCAGGCCGGCCATGGCGATGGAGAGTGCGTCGTTCAGACTCATGACTAACTGTCGCTCTCAGGGTTCACGGAATGAGGAAGGCCGCGCGAGCGGCGGCCTCGCCGTTAGCGCATCACGTTCAGCAGATCCTGCACCATGGTATTGGTGGTGGTGATCACCTTGGTGTTGGCCGAATAAGCCTGCTGGGTGACGATCAGCTTGGTGAATTCGTCGGCGATGTCGGTGTTCGACGATTCCAGCGACGAGCCGGAGATGCTGCCGCCCTTGCCGTAGATCGCTTCGCCGGATTCGTTGGTGACCTCGAACGCGCCGCCATCGATGCGCTTGAGGAAATTCGAGCCGTTGAAGGTGGCGACGCTGACTTCCGCAAGGTCGATGTTGCGGCCGTTGGAGTAGCTGCCGACCACGCGGCCTTCATTGCTCACCGACACGCTCTTGAGCTGTCCGGCGGCATAGCCGTCCTGTTGCAGCTGGTTAACCTGGACGTTGCCGTTGGTGTCCGCGAACTGCGTCAGGCCGCCGGTGCCGAACGCCATGGTGACGGCGCCGAGCGTAGTGCCGTTGACCTTCACGCCGGTGAGGTCGAGCTGGTTGACCACCGGGGTCATCTGACCGTTGGTGCCGAACTTGAAGTCGGTGCCGACATTCTGCCACGCCACATTGGTGCCGGTGGCGCTGGCATCGACCTGATAGAACAGGTTCCAGGTGTCGGTGCCGCCCGATGTCGCGGAATCGACCTTGGCCCAGCGGAACTGCAGACTGACCGGCGCGCCGTTGCCGTCATAAGCCGTCGTCGCGCCGCCGCTGATGGATTCGTCGAGGAACGTCTTGTTGTCGTTGCCGGTCACGATGCCGGTGCCCGCCGTGCCGCCGCCGCCGCGCAGCCCGCTGACGGTGCCAGAGAAGCCGAGCGACTGGAAGCCGATGGCCGCGTTCGCCGGTGTGGTGGCAGCTTTCAGTGTAAAATCGTTGGCGACGCCGGAATTCAAGGTGATCACACCGGAGGCGGAGACCGTCGATGCCGTCGCCGGATTGGTGTTGCCGGTGAGCGTATCGATGGTCGTCAGCAGGCTGCCGACCGTGGCGGTGGCGAGGTCGAGATAGGTCGTATTGGCGGCAGCCGGCGTCGGTGCCGTTCCGGTGTAGAAATAGATCGTTTGGGTCACCGTGGTGCCGGCATTCGCGGCCGTCAGTGTCAGCGTGTCGTTGTTCGCAAAGCCGGCCGTGAGCGAGTTGGTGCCTGATGCACTTGCCAGCAACGTGGTCCCGTTGATCGGCGCCGGGGTGGTCGCGTAGTTGTTGCGCGCGTTACCCGCGACGGCAGTATTGGTCACCACCGCCGGCGCGGTGCCGAGCGTGCGCGGGTTGGACACGAAGTCGGCCGGGCGCAGCAGCTCCGAACCGGGCACACTGGTGTCGTGCTTGGCGGTCAACGGATAGCTGGCGAGGTTGG
>JAPLPC010000515.1 GCA_026400425.1 Hyphomicrobiales bacterium
CGATGCCGGGCTCACTTACATCGAGAACGAACCGCTCGGGAAAGTGCGCTCGATCCCGCTTTATAAGGAGAGCTACCGCCTGCTGACCTCGCCGGACGGCATGTTCGGCGACCGCAAGCAGGTGACCTGGGCCGAGGTGGGCCAGGTGCCGCTCTGTCTGCTGACGCCTGATATGCAGAACCGCCGCATCATCGACCGGGCGCTGAAATCGGTCGGCGCCGAGGCCCGGCCGACGCTGACCTCGAATTCGATCATCGTGCTCTACACCCATGTGAAGACCGGCCGCTGGGCCAGCGTGATGCCGGCCAGGCTGGCGGAAACGCTGGGCCTCACCGCCAGTGGCTCCGTCCGCATGATCCCGATCATCGATCCCATCGTGAATTACAGCGTCGGACTGGTGGTGCCGCAGCGCGACCCGATGACGCCGCTGGTGGCTGCCCTGGTCCAGATCGCCCGCGAAGTCGCGCCGTCGCTGGAGAGCTGATCCGCCCGCGGCCTTGCGCGAATGCGGCGGGAAGGCGTCCGGCCTGCGTCAAAATGGCAAGCTTGCCAATCGCTTGATGCCTTTTCCGTATCGCAGCATGAGACAGCTTTATTGATCTTTGGATCAATTCCAATTCAGATCGCGTTACCAGTCATACAACGCGATCGAGTATTGGGATGAACGCTGCTTACGAACCATGGAGCGCTGCGCGCTGCACCGAGATCATCGGAGCCTATGCGCATGTCGAGGGCGGGGTGATCGTGGTCCTGCATGCCATCCAGCATGCGTTTGGCTATGTGCCCGAGCCGGCCATCCCGATGATCGCCGAAGCGCGTAACCTGTCGCGCGCGGAAGTCCACGGCGTATTCACCTTCTATCACGACTTCCGCCACGAGCCGGCCGGCAAGCACGTGCTGAAAATCTGTCGCGCCGAAGCCTGCCAGGCCGCTGGCGGCGATGCGCTGACGGCGCGTGCCGAGCAGCAGCTGGGCGTCAAGCTCGGCCACACCACCGCCGACGATCGCGTCACGCTGGAGCCGATCTACTGCCTCGGTCTGTGCGCCACCGCGCCGTCCGCGATGCTCGATGGCCGCATCGTCGGCCGCCTCGACGAGAAACGCATGGATGCGCTGTTGGTGGAGGCACAACGATGAGCCTGAAAGTTTACATCCCGTGCGATGCCGCTGCCGTCTGTGTCGGTGCCGACGAACTCGTCGCAGCCTTCGAAGCGCAGGCCGCGCAGCGCAAGCTCGAGATCGAGATCGTTCGCAATGGGTCGCGCGGCCTGCTGTGGCTGGAGCCGATGGTCGAGGTGGCGACGCCGAACGGCCGTGTCGCCTTCGGCCCCGTCGAGGACAAGGACGTCGCCTCGGTGCTGGATGCGATGATCGCCGATGGCCCGCACGATCTGCGGCTCGGCATCGCCGACGACATCACATGGCTCAAGAAGCAGACCCGTCTGACCTTCGTCCGTTGCGGCATCGTCGATCCCCGCCCAGTCGAGGACTATGTCGCCCATGACGGCTACAAGGGGCTCACCCGCGCTCTGTCGATGGACAGCGCCGGCATCGTCGCCGACGTCACCACCTCGGGCCTGCGCGGCCGCGGCGGCGCCGGTTTCCCGACCGGCATCAAGTGGAAGACCGTCGCCGACGCCCAGGCCGATCGGAAGTTCATCGTCTGCAATGCGGACGAGGGCGACAGCGGCACCTTTGCCGATCGCATGATCATGGAAGGCGATCCCTTCGTGGTCATCGAAGGCATGACCATCGCCGGCATCGCGGTGGGCGCCACCAAGGGCTACATCTACATCCGCTCGGAATATCCCCACGCCATCATCGCGATGGAAGAGGGCATCAAGGCCGCCAAACGCGCCGGCTGGCTCGGCGACAACATCAAGGGCTCTGGACGCGCGTTCGATCTCGAAGTCCGCGTCGGTGCCGGCGCCTATGTGTGCGGCGAGGAGACCTCGCTGCTGGAGTCGCTCGAAGGCCGTCGCGGCATCGTCCGCGCCAAGCCGCCGCTGCCGGCCCATAAGGGCCTGTTCGGCAAGCCGACCGTGATCAACAACGTGCTGTCGTTTGCGGCGATTCCGTTCATTCTCGACAACGGCGCCAAGGCCTATGCGGATTATGGCATGGGCCGCTCGCGCGGTACGATGCCGATCCAGCTTGCGGGCAACGTGAAGTTCGGTGGCCTGTTCGAAGTCGCGTTCGGCATCACGCTCGGCGAACTCGTCGATGACATCGCCGGCGGCACCTTCACCGGCAAACCCGTCCGCGCGGTGCAGGTCGGCGGTCCGCTCGGGGCGTATTTCCCGCCTTCGATGTTCGATACGCCGTTCGACTACGAAGCCTTCGCCAAGCGTGACGGATTGATCGGCCACGGCGGCATAACCATCTTCGACGACTCCGTCGATATGTCGAAAATGGCACGCTTCGCCATGGAATTCTGCGCGGTCGAATCCTGCGGCAAGTGCACGCCGTGCCGCATCGGCTCCACCCGCGGCGTCGAAACCATCGACAAGATCCGTCGCGGCGAGCAGGTCGCCGACAACCTGCTCGTGCTGCAGGATCTTTCCAACACGATGAAGTTCGGCTCGCTGTGCGCGCTGGGCGGCTTTACGCCGTATCCGGTGATGAGCGCGCTGAAACATTTTCCCGAGGACTTCGGCCCGGTGCCGCAAGTCCAGGCAGCAGAATAAGGAGCAACCACATGTCGCTCGTTCATGAAATCGATTTTGGTACGCCGCGCGCCAAGTCCGAGAAGATGGTCACGCTGACCATCGACGGGCAGAGCATTTCTGTGCCCGAGGGCACCTCGATCATGCGCGCCGCCATGGAGATGGGCACGCAGATCCCGAAACTCTGCGCCACCGACATGGTGGACGCGTTCGGCTCCTGCCGCCTCTGTCTGGTCGAGATCGAGGGGCGTGCGGGCACGCCGGCGTCCTGCACCACGCCGGCGATGGAAGGCCTCGTCGTTCACACCCAGAATGAGCGACTGGCCAAGCTGCGCAAGGGCGTGATGGAGCTCTATATCTCCGACCATCCGCTCGACTGCCTGACCTGCGCCGCCAATGGCGATTGCGAATTGCAGGACATGGCCGGCGCGGTCGGCCTGCGCGACGTGCGTTACGGCTATGACGGCGAGAACCATGTGTTCGCGAAAACCGGTCCGAAGCACACCCATCACTCGCCGGAATCCTGCGAGAACGATCACTGGATGGCGAAGGACGAGAGCAATCCGTATTTCACCTACGATCCCTCCAAGTGCATCGTCTGCTCACGCTGCGTTCGTGCGTGTGAAGAAGTGCAGGGCACCTTCGCGCTGACAATCTCGGGCCGCGGCTTCGAAAGCCGGGTGTCGCCCGGTATGAACGAGAGCTTCCTCGGCTCCGAAGGCGTGTCCTGCGGCGCCTGCGTGCAGGCCTGCCCGACCGCGACGCTGACCGAAAAGGCCGTCATCGAGATCGGCCAGCCCGAGCATTCCAAAGTCACCACCTGCGCCTATTGCGGCGTCGGCTGCACCTTCAAGGCGGAAATGCGCGGCGAAGAGCTGGTCCGCATGGTGCCGTACAAGGATGGCAAGGCCAATCGCGGCCATTCCTGCGTCAAGGGCCGTTTCGCCTGGGGCTATGCGAACCACAAGGAGCGCATCCTCAACCCGATGATCCGCGAGAAGATCACCGATGAGTGGCAGGAAGTCTCGTGGGACGAGGCGTTCAATTTCGCGGCCAAGAAGTTCAAGGGCATCCAGGCCAAGTATGGCCGCGATTCCATCGGCGGTATCACCTCGTCACGCTGCACCAATGAAGAAGTGTTCGTGGTGCAGAAGCTGATCCGCGGCGGCTTCGGCAACAACAATGTCGATACCTGCGCCCGTGTCTGTCATTCGCCGACCGGCTACGGACTTTCGACCACTTTCGGCACCTCTGCCGGTACCCAGGATTTCGACTCGGTGGAAGACACCGACGTCGTCATGATCATCGGTGCCAATCCGACCGACGGCCATCCGGTGTTCGGCTCGCGCCTCAAGAAGCCAGCACCATCTGCCGCTGCTGCCCGGCACCAATGTCGCCGTGCTCACGGCGCTGGCGCATGTCATCGTCACCGAAGGCCTCGCCGACGAAGCTTTCATCCGCGAGCGTTGCGATTGGAGCGAGTTCGAGGACTGGGCGGCCTTCGTCGCGCAGCCGAACCACTCGCCGGAAGCCACCGCCATCATGACCGGCGTCGATCCGAAGGAGCTGCGCGCGGCAGCTCGCCTGTTCGCCACCGGCGGCAACGGCGCGATCTATTACGGCCTGGGGGTCACCGAACACAGCCAGGGCTCGACCACCGTCATCGCGATCGCCAATCTCGCCATGGCCACCGGCAATATCGGCCGTCCCGGCGTCGGCGTGAATCCGCTGCGCGGCCAGAACAACGTGCAGGGCTCCTGCGACATGGGCTCGTTCCCGCATGAGCTGCCGGGCTACCGTCACATCGCCGGTGACGCGGTGCGCGAGCAGTTCGAAGCCATGTGGAACGTCAAGCTCAATCCCGAGCCGGGCCTGCGCATCCCGAACATGTTCGACGCCGCCGTCGAAGGCACCTTCATGGGCATCTATGTGCAGGGCGAAGACATCCTGCAGTCCGATCCCAACACCAAGCATGTGGTGGCGGCGCTGTCGGCGATGGAATGTGTCATCGTCCACGACCTGTTCCTGAACGAGACCGCCAACTACGCGCACGTGTTCTTCCCGGGCTCCACCTTCCTGGAGAAGAACGGTACCTTCACCAATGCCGAACGTCGCATCCAGCGCGTCCGCAAGGTGATGGCGCCGAAGAATGGTCTCGAAGACTGGGAGGTCACGCTCGGCTTCGCCAAGGCGCTCGGCTACGAGATGACCTACAGCCATCCGTCGGAGATCATGGACGAGATCGCCGCACTGACGCCGACCTTTGCCGGTGTGTCCTATGCCAAGCTTGAGGAAGTGGGCTCCGTGCAGTGGCCGTGCAACGAGAAGCAGCCTTTGGGCACGCCGATCATGCATATGGACGGCTTCGTGCGCGGCAAGGGCAAGTTCATGCTCACAGAATACATCGCCACCGACGAGCGCACCGGGCCACGCTTCCCGCTGCTGCTCACCACCGGCCGCATCCTCAGCCAGTACAATGTCGGCGCGCAGACGCGGCGCACCGAGAACGTGGTCTGGCATGAGGAGGATCGCCTCGAGCTGCATCCGCACGATGCAGAGCTGCGCGGCATCCGCGATGGCGACTGGGTCAAGCTGCAGAGCCGCGCCGGCGAGACTTCGCTGCGCGCCCTGATCACCGAGCGCGTCGCGCCGGGCGTGGTCTATACGACGTTCCATCACCCGACCACGCAGGCCAACGTCATCACCACCGAGTTCTCGGACTGGGCGACCAATTGCCCGGAATACAAGGTGACGGCGGTGCAGATCTCGCCCTCCAACGGTCCGTCGGAGTGGCAGAAGGAGTATGACGAGCAGGCCCGTCAGTCGCGCCGCATCGCGCCGCATATCGTGGAAGCCGCGGAGTAGGGATGCACGACCCGGTTCGCTCGATCCCCCGTCAGATCTGGCGCCGTTCCGGCGTCAGCACGGGGATGCGCGCGGTGCCGGAAGAAACGGCGCTGGCGATCACCTATAATGGCGGCACCTATGCCGTCATGATGGGCTCGCCGCAGGATCTCCGCGATTTCGCTGTCGGCTTCAGCCTGAGCGAAGGCGTGGTCGCCGGCATCGACGAGATCGAGAGTTTCGACGCCGTCGCGTTCGACGACGGCGTCGAACTGCGCATGTGGCTCGCCTCCGACAAGGCCGAGAACATCAGCGCGCGGCGCCGGCAGATCGCCGGTCCGACAGGTTGCGGATTGTGCGGCATCGACTCCATTACCGAAGCGGTGAAGCCCGCTGCGGTGGTGGCGCCCGGCGGATCGTTTTCGTTCGATCAGATCATGACGGCGATGGATGCGCTGGCGCCGCTGCAGACCATCAATATCGAAACCCGCGCCGTGCATGCCGCAGCGTTCTGGACGCCGGAAAAAGGTACTGTCGCGTTGCGCGAGGATGTCGGCCGCCACAATGCGCTGGACAAGCTGGCGGGCGCACTGGCGCAGGCGAAGGTCGATGCCGCCCGGGGCATGGTGCTGCTGACAAGCCGCGTCTCCGTCGAGATGGTGCAAAAGACGGCCGCCATCGGCGCGCCCGTCATGGTGTCCGTCTCGGCGCCGACGGCGCTGGCGATCCGCATGGCCGAAGCCGCCGGCATCACACTCGCGGCGATCGCGCGATCCGACGGTTTCGAAGTTTTTACACATTCAGGCCGCGTCACCGCGGCTGCATCGGGGCAAGAGCATGGACACCCACGCACACACATCGACGCCTGACCGCCTGATCTATATGGCGAACCAGATCGGCGACTTTTTCGCCAGCCAGGGCCACGATCACGCGGTGGCCGGGATCGCCGAGCACATCAAGAAGTTCTGGGATCCGCGGATGCGCAAGAAGATCTTCGAGCATCTCGACAACGGCGGCGCCGGCCTGAAGCCCAACGTGCTGGAAGCGATCACGGCGCTGTAGAAGTAAGGCTCTTCACCTCTCCCCCGCGCAAAGCGAAGCTTCGTTAGTGGGGAGAGGTGATCGCGCGTCGCTGCTGCCCGGGGCGGAATGACGAGCCCTTAGACTTCCCCCGGCGCCTTCGCCTTCACCGCCAGCGCGTGTACCGTTCCCGCCAGTTCCGCGGCCAGCAGAGTGTTGACCATCCGATGACGGTCGATCCGGCTCTTCCCTTCGAAGGCCGCAGACACAATATTGACCCTGAAATGGGTTTCACCCTCCGGGCGATGGCCCATGTGACCGGCATGCAGATGTGACTCGTCGGTCACGTCGAGGCTCAATGGCGCGAACGCCGCGCGCAGTTTCGTGGTGATGTTGTCTTTCATGGTCATGGTGATCGGCTTAGCGGTTCAGGCCGCGGATGGTCAATCGTCGGGTCATGACGGCCTGAGCGGCTAAAAGATTGCGGCGCAGGCGCGCCTGTGAGGGGAATGCGAATGTCAAGACTTGAAGCTTTTTGCGTTGCGTTGTCATAGTCAGCCATGCCCATCGACTCATCCAAATTTTTCGACAGTATCCGCATCAAGCCGAACAAGCTGAGCGCGAAGCAGCAGGCGGCTGCGCGCGAGGCCTCGGTGATGTGCGAGTGGCCCGACTGCAAGAACAAGGGTCCGCATCGCGCCCCCAAGGGCCGCGCCCAGGACAAGGACTACTGGCATTTCTGCCTCAACCACGTCCGCGAATACAATCAGGGCTATAACTTCTTCCAGGGCATGTCGGCGGATT
>JAPLPC010000076.1:0-2228 GCA_026400425.1 Hyphomicrobiales bacterium
GATAGAGTTCAGTGAGGAACGCGCCCATGCCCGAGAAGTAACCCGAGGCGAAGAAGCCGAGCGGAAAGCCGAGAATCCACAGGATCTCGTTGGTCAAAGGCAATTGCGTATAGGCGATGATCACGGCGATGGCGCCGATCGAGAAGGTCAGGAACAGGTTACGCCGGCCGATACGATCGGCCAGCCACGCGCCGACGAGATAGCCGACAAAGGAGCCGATGATCAGTGCCGACAGATAGCCGGTGGAGGACACGACCGAGAGCTTGCGTTCGGTAGTGAGGAAGCGCGGCACCCAGAAGGTGATGGCGTAATAGCCGCCCTGGCAGCCGGTGGCGGCAAGCGAGGCGAGGATCGTCGTCTTCAACATCGGGCCGGCGAAGATCTCGCTCAGCTTCGGGCGGTCGCCGCTCGCATTCTGTTTGGCGCGGGTCTCGAGGGCGATCGCCGGTTCTTCCACATAGCGGCGCAGATACAGCACCAGCAGCGCGGGCAGCGCGCCGATGGCGAACATGTAGCGCCACGCGATCTCCGGCGGCATCAGCGAGAACAGCGCCGCCTGCGACAGCACCGCAAGGCCCCAGCCGATCGCCCAGCCCGATTGCACCGAGCCGACCGCGCGGCCACGATATTGCGGGCGGATCGCCTCCCCCATCAGCACCGCGCCGGCCGCCCATTCGCCGCCGAAGCCGATGCCGAGCAGTGCGCGCGCGACGAGCAGCTGCTCGAAATTCTGCACGAAGGCACAGACCAGCGAGAAGAACGAGAACCAGAGAATGGTGAGCTGCAGGGTGCGGACGCGGCCGATGCGGTCGGCGAGATAACCGCCAAGCCAGCCACCGAGCGCCGAAGCAAGCAACGTCACCGTGCCCGCGAGGCCGGCAGTGCCGGGATCGACCTGCCACAACACGATGATTGTGCCGATCACCAGCGGATAGATCATGAAGTCCATGCCGTCGAGCGCCCAGCCGGTGGCGCAGGCCCAGAAGGTGCGCCGCTCGGGCGGATTCATGTCGCGATAGAATGCGAGAAGGCTGGTGTCTTCGATCTCGGCGCGCTCGATGGCGCCTGACCCGTTCGGTGTATTGCTCATTGTTTCCCCTGGCCTGTCTTCGATCGGTCAGGCGTTTGTCCTGGCACCGATTGCAGGCACGGGCGTTAATATCCCGATGCCGTTGCGCCACGCGTACGCGGATCGGGAGCACCGAGCAAGCCATCGGGCGTTGCGAGAATGGAATTCGCCGATGTTTGGCCCATCGGGGTCACGATGCGATGGCCGAGCGCTTTCAACGCATTCAACGTCGCGTCGGAAAAGCCGTTCTCGATTCGCACCTCATCCGGCAACCACTGGTGATGCAGCCGCGGCGCAGCGACGGCGGACATCACGTCCATCTTGTAGTCGATCACATTGACGATCACCTGCAGCGTCGTCGAGATGATGCGGCTGCCGCCGGGCGATCCGGTGACGAGCACCGGCTTGCCGTCTTTCAACACGATGGTCGGCGTCATCGACGACAGGGGCCGTTTGCCCGGGCCCGGCAGGTTCGCCTCGTAGCCGACAAGCCCATAGGCATTGGATGCGCCGGGCGAAGCCGTGAAATCGTCGAGCTCGTTGTTGAGCAGCACGCCGGTGCCGTCGGCCACCAGGCCCACGCCATAGCTGAAATTGAGCGTGGTGGTGTTGCTGACGGCATTGCCGGCGCTGTCGATCACGGAATAATGCGTGGTGTTCTGGCCTTCGCGCGGTGGCTTCGGCGTCAGCGCGTCGCTCCACGGCGTCGCGCGCTGGGGATCGATGGTAGCGCGCTGCTTGGCGGCATAGTGCTTCGAGATCAGCGTTGCGATCGGCGCATCGACGAAAGCGGGATCGCCGAGATAGCGCGCGCGGTCGGCATAAGCGCGCTTCATTGCCTCGATCAGCAAATGCAGCGACGGCGCCGACCCCTGCTGCATGTCGGCCAGCGGAAATCCTTCGAGGATGTTCAGCGTCTCCAGCAGCACCGTGCCGCCGGAGGATGGCAGCGGCATCGAGACGACGTCGTAGCCGCGATAGCTGCCGCGCACCGGTTCGCGCATCACGGGCTGATAGGTCTTCAGATCGTCGCGCGCGAAGATGCCGCCGGCTTTGTTGATGCCGGCGACGAGTTTCTCAGCGACCGGGCCTTCATAAAAGCCGCGGGGCCCGTGTTGCGCGATCGCCGTCAGGGTCTCGGCGAGGTCGGTCTGAATCA
>JAPLPC010000076.1:2277-7791 GCA_026400425.1 Hyphomicrobiales bacterium
CCATCTGCACGCGAGAATATCGGCTTGCTCGACGGCCATCGCGCCAGGCGGCGATGCCAGTCCGGCAATGTATCGGCGCCATCGTCGGCAATCACAAACCCCTCGCGCGCGAGCGCAATGGCCGGTTGCAACAGGTCGGACAGGGTGAACTTGCCCGAGCCGTATTTCTCCAGAGCCAGCGCCAGCCCTGCCACTGTGCCGGGAATGCCGATACCGAGCGCACTGTCGCGCGACTTCGCGATGTCCGGCTTGCCGTCACTGCCGAGAAACATGTCGCGTGTGGCCGCCGCTGGCGCGGTCTCGCGATAGTCGATGCTGACGGTTTCGCCCTTGGCCGTGTGGATCACCATGAAGCCGCCGCCGCCGATATTGCCGGCGCGCGGATAGGTGACGGCCATGGCAAAGCCGGTGGCCACCGCGGCATCCACCGCATTGCCGCCGCGCGACATCACATCGACGCCGACTTCGGCGGAGAGACGCTCCTGCGCCACCACCATGCCGTGACGGGCGGCGACCGGCTCGAGCGTGCCTGCCGGAGCCGGATTATAGTTGTCGCGTGAATGCTGCGCGTTTGTCGGCTCGACCAACAGCAATATCACCGCGAGTGCTGCGGCGCAGGTGCAACGCAGGAAGGCAAAGCGCGTCATCAATGGCTCCGGCTGGGCGGCGGTCACGATCGTTTAACTGCCACGCGTGCTATATGGCTTGAGAATCGCATTTCACAACATGCGGTTCTTTGAGGAGCACCATCCATGGCGGTCGCCGCCGCACCCTCGCCTGTCGCGGCCATTCCGGCGACCTATCCGCCGCGCCGCGCCGTCGTCAGCTGGATGTTTTTCGATTGGGCCACGCAGCCTTATTTCAGCCTGATCACGACCTTCGTGTTCGCGCCCTACTTCGCCACCCGCGTGGCCGCGGATCCGGCCACGGGGCAGGCCTTATGGGGATTCGCGACGGCGTCGGCGGGGCTGGTGATCGCGCTGATGTCGCCGGTGCTCGGCGCCATCGCCGATGCCAGCGGACGCCGCAAACCATGGATCGCGGCATTCGGCACGCTGTTCGTGATCGGCGCCTGCGTGATGTGGATCGGCAAGCCCGGCGATCCCGCATTGATCCTGCCGCTGCTGGTCGCCTATGGCCTGGCCACCATCGGCGTCGAATTCGCCACCGTGTTCAACAATGCGATGATGCCGACCCTGGTGCCGCCCGAGAAGATCGGGCGACTGTCCGGTTCGGGCTGGGCGCTCGGCTATGTCGGCGGCATTCTCAGCCTGATCGTGGTGCTGGGCTTCATGGCTGCCAACCCGGTGAGCGGCAAGACCCTGTTCGGGCTGACGCCCCTGTTCGGTCTCGATCCCGCGACGTTCCAGGGCGATCGCATTTCCGGTCCGTTGTCCGGGCTTTGGTTCATCGTCTTCGTGCTGCCGATGTTCCTGTTCACGCCGGATTTCGTGGCCCGGGTGTCGGCCCGTAATGCGGTGCGCACCGGGCTGACCGAGTTGCGCCAGACCTTGCGTGAGTTGCCCAAGCACAAGTCGATGATGGCGTTCCTGATCGCCAACATGATCTACACCGATGGCCTGGTGTCGCTGTTCGCATTCGGCGGCATCTATGCGGCCGGCACCTTTGGCTGGAACACGATTCAGATCGGCACCTTCGGCATCGTGCTCGCGATTGCCGGCACCATCGGCGCCTTTCTCGGCGGCAAGCTCGACGATGCGTTCGGGCCGAAGCGCGTCATTGCCGGCAGCATGCTGCTGTTGCTGTTCGCCATCGCGGCGATCCTGTCGATCAACAAGGACGCTGTGCTGTTCATGCAGGTGACGCCGCCGCAGCCGAATGGCGGGCTGTTCGCAGCGCCCGCGGAGAAGGCCTATCTGCTGCTCGGCTGCCTGATCGGCATGGCCGGCGGGCCCTTGCAGGCGGCATCGCGCACACTGCTGATCAGGCTGGCTCCGCAAGACCGTATCGGGCAGTTTTTCGGTCTGTTCGCGCTGACCGGGAAGGTGACGTCCTTCATCGGTCCGCTGCTGATCGGCATCGTCACCGCGGTGACGGCGAGTCAGAAGGCGGGAATGGCAGTACTGATCCTGTTTTTCGTCGCGGGATTGGCGCTGCTGGCGAGAGTGCGGCAGGCTTAATTCCTTCTCTCCGCTTGCGGGGAGAAGGTGGCCGAGCGTAGCGCGGTCGGATTAGGGGGTCTCTCCACGGTCCCGGAGCGGGTGGAGAGCTCCTCTCACCCGTTCATCACATGCTACGCATGCGATGAACGACCTCTCCCCGCATGCGGGGAGAGGTTAAGAAACATCAGTGCTTGAAATGCCGCACGCCGGTGAACACCATGGCGATGCCGGCATCGTCGGCGGCCTTGATCACTTCGTCGTCGCGCACCGAGCCGCCCGGCTGGATCACCGCCGTGGCGCCGGCTTCGATCGCCACCAGCAGGCCATCCGCAAACGGGAAGAACGCATCCGAGGCGACCACCGATCCCTTGGTCATCGGCTCGGCGAGTTTCATCTCCGCCGCCGCGTCCTGCGCCTTGCGGGCCGCGATGCGCGCGGAGTCGATACGGCTCATCTGGCCGGCCCCGACGCCCACGGTGGCGAGATCCTTGGCATAGACGATGGTGTTCGACTTGATGTGCTTGGCGACGCGGAACGCGAATTTCAGATCGCGCAGTTCAGCCTCGGTCGGCTGCCGCTTGGTCACCACCTTCAGCACCATGTCGTCGACGACGGCATTGTCGCGGCTCTGCACCAGCAGGCCGCCTGCGACGGTCTTGGCCGTGAAGCCGGCCGCACGCGGATCGGGCAGGCTGCCGGCCAGCAGCAGGCGCAGATTCTTCTTCGCCGCAACGATCGCGATCGCTTCATCCGTCGCATCCGGCGCCACGATGACTTCGGTGAAAATCTCGGTGATGACCTTTGCCGTCTCGGCATCGAGCGTCCGGTTCAGCGCGACGATGCCGCCGAAAGCGGAGGTGGAATCGCAGGCCAGCGCCTTGCGATAGGCCTCGACCAGATTGCTGCCCTCGGCCACGCCGCACGGATTGGCATGCTTGACGATGACGCAGGCCGCGGTTCGCGCAGGATCGAACTCGGCGATCGCCTCATAGGCCGCATCGGTGTCGTTGATGTTGTTGTAGGACAGTTGCTTGCCCTGCACCTGCCGCGCTGAAGCGACGCCGGGGCGCAGCTCGGGCGTGCGATAGAACGCTGCCGTCTGATGCGGGTTCTCGCCGTAACGCAGCGCTTCGATCAGTTTGCCGCCGACGGCGCGGAAATCCGGCGCCTCGGTCTTGAGCTGTTCGGCGAACCAGTTGGAGATCGCGGCATCGTAGGCGGCGGTGCGGGCATAAGCCTTGGCGGCGAGCCGGCGACGCAGCGTCAGCGTAGTTGCGCCGTTGTTGGTGGCGAGTTCGTCGAGCACCGACTGATAGTCCGACGGCTCGACGACGACGGTGACGTCGTCATGGTTCTTCGAAGCGGCGCGGATCATCGCCGGGCCGCCGATATCGATATTCTCGATGCAGTCCTCATAGGACGCGTTCCTGGCGACCGTCTCTTCGAACGGATACAGATTGACCACCAGCAGATCGATCTGCGCGATACCGGGATCGGCCATGGCCTTTGTGTGCTCGGCATTGTCGCGGATCGCGAGCAGGCCGCCATGCACCTTGGGATGCAGCGTCTTGACGCGACCATCCATCATTTCCGGAAAGCCGGTGAGATCGGAGACGTCGGACACTTTGAGGCCCGCCGCAGCGATCGCCTTGGCAGTACCGCCGGTGGAGACGAGATCGATGCCATGGGCGGACAGTGCGCGGGCGAATTCGATCAATCCGGACTTATCGGAAACGGACAAAAGTGCGCGAGTGACCTTGCGCGGTTGGTCGGTCATGGCTGTGTATCCCGTGGGAGAAGCCAGCCGCGTAGCATGGTTTGGCGGGCCAAGAAACCGGGGGCAGTGGCATGCCAGTTATTTGGCTTGCACCCGAACTCCGCCCTCATCCTGAGGAGCGGCCCTGGCCGCGTCTCGAAGGATGGTCACAAACTCAGCAGCAAATCCAACCCATGGTTCGAGACGCGCGCAAAGGCGTGCTCCTCTCCATGAGGGGCAGAGAATGTTGTTTCACAACGGCAATTCGGGCTCGCGGCGGGCATCGCGGCGGGCACTGGTCTGCGATGGCGAGGAGTTCGAGCGGGCAAAGCTCCAGCGCACGCTGCCGGTCTGCCGGGCGTCCTGGTGGATCACGATCTGGGCGGTGCGGCGCGGGCCGTCATTGCCGGCCAGGAATACGCTGTCTTCCAGGCTGACTTTGTCGTCCAGCGCCTCGAAGATCCAGACGTCGCGGTTGGGCAGCACCAGCATGACGCCACGGGCGTCGCTCAGCCGGCTCGCCTTGATCGCGGGATGCAGATGGAAGCGGATCGCATAGTCGGTGTTGTTGCCCTTCAGCCGGACGCCAGGCGCCGGCGCGACGATGTCTTCGCCGTCCAGCCGGTTGCCGTCGGCGGCCATGCTGAGAATGCGGCGATGCTCGATGCCGAAGCGCGATTTGTAACCGTCATGCGCCGTGGTCAGCATGGTGCCGTCGGCCGTGACCTCGCGATAGCTCTCGACATTGTGCGGGCCGTGGGTGATCGGCGAGCCCCGCAGAAATTTCTTCATCGCACCGGCCTCGACGAACTGGCTCGACGAGGCGTTGTGATAGCTCACGGTGGAATGTGCAGGCGTCGCGCGTGCGAACACGCGCCAGTTGTCGCGCGCAGTCGAGGGCATGCCGCAATTGACGACGATGCGGCTGGCGCCGGAAGATAATTCGAACGACAGCGTGCCGGCATGCGCATCGTGGCTGACATCCGGCGGCGGTGGCGGGCCGGTGTCGATCAGGACCGTCATGCTGCCGGCCTCAAGGCGCTGAAAGCCCGTATGCGGCATATGCGCCATCGGCACGCCATGGGTATCGTCATAGGCCAGCAGCGTCGCGACCAGGTGCGACGGCGTCGCGCTCATGCCGTTGAACAATGCGAAATTGCCGTCGCCATGGCGAAAGAACCTGAGCATCGGCATCATGCGGTCGATGGCGTTGAGCAGCGCCGGCGGCGGCGCGATGTTGCGCGCGGCGAATGTCTGCCGCAGCGGCAGCAGGTCGATCAGCAGTTCGATCAGGGCGCTCGGGTTGCGCGAGACATGGCCGCCATCGGGCAAAATCTGCCGTTGCAGCTCGTCAGACAGCCGCTTCGCCGTGCCACGGATATTGCCGGCCTGGTTGGCGAGACAGAGCGAAGCATAACACAGGCCGATCATGACCTGCATCTTCGGCAGCCCATCGGCAGCGCTCGGCAGCGCATAGCGCAGCGCGCGGATTTCGCGTGCCAGCATGCGCAGATAGCGGCGATAGAATTTGCCGTCGGTATCGCCGAGCACCAATGGCGCCTGCGACAGCAGAGAGATGACGCGGCGCGCGGTCACTTCCGGCCGGCGACCGACCGGTCGCTTGCGCGACGTGTT
>JAPLPC010000076.1:7832-11833 GCA_026400425.1 Hyphomicrobiales bacterium
GCGGGTGATGGCGGTGTCTGCGGCGCGCAGATGGCGCAGCCAGCCGAAGCCGAGCAGCGTGACTTCCCAGTCTTCCGATGGCGGCTCCAGGTCGAAGATCGAGCGGCCGTGGCAGGTGACGATCTTGCCGGCGAACACGAAGCGGCCGGCATAGATCTCGGCGGCCCGCGTCGCGTCGGTGGTGCGCAGGTCGTGCGGCGCGATCAACAGCCGATCGGTGCGTCCCGGCCACAGCCGCGAGATCGCCGCCGAACCGCCCGACGCTCGCGACAAAGCGCTCCGCACGAAGCGGCCGAGGATCAGCCTCGATATACGTCTGCGATGAGCGACCACGTGCGCCTTGAAGATGGAAACGAAAGGATACCGAATCCTTCTTAGCCGGAAATGCCGGCCGCACACAGTCCAAGCGGGCGGCCTGTGGACGCCTGCCGAATCGAAGGAATGGTCTCGTGGATATCAGGATTTGATCAGACGCGCTGCATAGAAGCCGTCGAGCCCGCCGAGTCGGGGATCGGCATGCGGCAAATGGGACGGCAGGGTGCGCAGATCGCCATCGGGGGTGATGATCTCGGTCAGGCCGGACACTTCGCCGGCGGTGGCCGGCATGCGGCGCATGCTGCTGTCATTGGCGAGCAGATCGGCGATCGCATGTTCGCCTTCGTCGGGTTCCAGCGAGCAGGTGCAATAGACCAGGATGCCGCCGGGCTTGAGCATGGTCACGGCCTTGGTCAGCAGGCGGCGCTGCAGGGTCGTCAGCATGGTGATGTCGGCTTCCTGTTTCAGCCAGGCGACATCGGGATGGCGACGGATCGTGCCGGTGGACGAACACGGTGCGTCGAGCAGGACGCCGTCGAAGCCTTCGCCAGCATAGTCGGTTCCGTCCGAGACGACCGTCTCCGCCTGCAATGACAGCCGCGCGAGATTGTCCCGCAAACGCGCCACGCGATTCGGCGAGCGATCGACGGCGACGACGTCCGCACCGCCCTGGGCGAGTTGCGCCGTCTTGCCGCCCGGGGCAGCGCACAGATCGACGATGCGTTGGCCATTGAGGTCGCCGAACAGCCGTGCCGGCAGCGCCGCGGCGGCGTCCTGCACCCACCATTGGCCGTCGTTGAAGCCCGGCAGCATGGTCACGGAGCCCTGCAGCAGTGTGCGCACGGTACCGGTCGGCAGCACCTCGCCATGCAGCCGCGTCGCCCAGGCTTCGGCTTCGGATTTCACGGTGAGATCGAGCGAGGGCTCATGGCTGAGCGCGGTGGCGATCTCGTGCGCGGTCGCCTCGCCGTAATGCGCGGACCAGCGCGCGAACAGCCATGGCGGAATGTCGAGGCTCTGTCCGGCCGCCTCTGCAATCAGCTCATGGCCCTCGCGCGCGCAGCGGCGCAGCACGGCATTGACGAGGCCGGCATATTTCGCGGCGCGTCGATCCGATTGCACCATCCGCACCGAGAGATCGACGGCGGCATGATCGGGCACGTCCATCCAGAGAATCTGCGCGGCGCCGATCAGCAGCGCGCTCTGCGCCCGCGGTGCATCGGTGGGAACGCCGCGGTCGAGCAGGCGGGACAGCACCTGACCGAGCGTGCCGAGCCGACGCAGGATGGTCGCGACCAGGCGGCGCATCAGCGCGCGATCGCGGTCCGACAGCGTCTTCAGACCGGGATGGGCGGCCGCGCCTTCGAGTTGATCGTCGAGCGTGCGATGCTTCTGCAGCACGCCGTCAAGAATGTCAGCCGCGATGCGTCGCGCGGCGAGGCCGGGGACCTCGGGAGGCGGTGCGTATTTCACTTGCGGCATGCAGCAACATCACGGTGGAGGAGCGGGGATAGCGAGAATCTCGGTCGATGCCTCGGGCAGGACCGATTCTGTCGCACGCGAATATGCCAAATGTAAGAATCGCTCTTATATGCGCAGTGTCGCATAATAGCAGTTCGAAGCGAAATCGGGAGCGCGTGCGGCCCTCGGATGCACAGGGATCATCGAGATGAACGACAAGCCAGCAGACCACGCCATCGAGCCCGCGTCGCAGCAGCAGCAAGCGCCGGAGCCGGAGCCGGAGAAGGTATTGTCGCCGGCGGCGCAGCGCGCTCTCGCCGAAGCCGCAGAGCGGCGCGCCGCGGCTGCCGCGCCGCCGCCCGCTGCGAAGGAACTGCAGGGCCCGGACGGGCCGGAGCCGACGCGCTTCGGCGATTGGGAACGCAAAGGCATTGCCTCGGATTTCTGACGCGCGCTGTTTCAGCTCTCCCCGGTCGGGAGCGGCGATCAAGCCTCACTGCAACTGTCTTCGATGGCGTAAGCTCACCTCATGCCGCCAACCTCGCGCACCCATCATGCGTCGCCGTGGCGGGCGCGGCTGACGCGCCTGTGGCCGTGGATCTTCGTGCTCGGGATGGCCGCGGGTTCCGCGCTGCCGCTGAAGCGCTGGCTGCCGACGGTATTTCGCGACGAAACCCAGGCCGCGCGCGATGCCGACGTGATCGTGCAGCGCGCCGGCAATGGTGACGACCGCCACGCGATCGACGTCCTCTACACCATCGACGGCGACACCTTCGGTGCCCGCGTGCATCTGGCCGATGGCGCCGATCTGAAGACGCGGATCCGTCTGCGCGGCATCGATGCGCCGGAGTTGAAGGGCCAGTGTCGCAGCGAGATCCGCCTCGCCGAAAACGCTACTGCCGCGCTGAAGCGGTTGCTCACAGAGGGTGGCGTCGCGATCTACAATATCGGCCCCGACAAATATCCCGGCCGGGTGGTTGCCGATGTCGCCACGCGGCGGACGCCCAATGTGTCGGCAGCCCTGCTTGCCGGTGGCTATGCGCGCAACTATGGCGGCGGCCACCGCGGCGGCTGGTGCGACAAATGAAAAAGCCGCGCGGGTGGCGCGGCTTCGTCGCATTGCGGCAGGTCACTCTTAGCGTTGGATCACCCTCAGCGTTGGGTGACCACCACCTGGGTGCCCACCGAGACCCGCGAGAACAGGTCGGTGATGTCCTCGTTATACATGCGCACGCAGCCGTAGGAGACGTAGCCGCCGATCGACTTCGGCACATTGGTGCCGTGGATGGCATATTCGCCGCCGGCCAGGGTCATGGCAGCGACGCCCATCGGATTGGCGGGCGAGCCGCCCGGGATCACGTCCGGAATGCGGGGATTGTCGCGCTTGACGTCGGCCGGGGGCGACCAGGCGGGCTGGCGGTATTTGCCGTCGATCTTGGTGACACCGGCCCACTGCTTGCCGGGCTTGCCGACGCCGACCGGATAGCGCACGGCGACGCCGGGCTCGACAACCAGATAGAGCCTCCGCTCGCCGGTTTTCACCACGATGGTGCCGGGGGCGTATTCGCCATGGAAATTGACCACGCTCGGGGCAGCCTGAGCGGCGCCGGCGGTCAGGCCGAAAGCAACGCATGCGGCGACAACGGCGCCTGCAATCTTCGAAGACATCGATCTCTCCAAATTCCACGCACCGGGTTCGGCCGGTCGAGGTCGTCCCGCCCCGCGGGCGAGCACACAATTGCAATGTCTGGAAATCTCGACCGGCAGCTGTAAACAACCGGTCTCCAACGGCACGGGAACCGCACCGCGGCCGCCGTTTATGGCGGGAACTCGCAAACAAAGTAAATGTCCGGAAAACAACACTCGCTCTAAATTGAAGGCGGGGGCAGTGGCAGCCCGAAGATCGGCGTCTGCGCCACACGCCCGCCGGGATCGCGCGACTTGGCGGGCGATCCCGTATCCTGTGGCGGGGGTGAGGGTGCCGAGACGTGGCCTCTCACCGGGCGACCGTCGTCGCAGCGGCGATGCGCGCCTACGCCTCTTTCTTCTTGTTCTGCCGCTTCTCGACGAGGTCGTCGACCACCGCGGGATCCGCCAGCGTCGAGGTGTCGCCCAGCGACGACGGCTCGTCTTCGGCGATCTTGCGCAGGATGCGCCGCATGATCTTGCCGGAGCGTGTCTTCGGCAGGCCCGGCGCGAACTGGATCAGGTCCGGCGAGGCGATC